>CAYTRA010000059.1:0-10153 GCA_964439675.1 uncultured Dehalococcoidaceae bacterium | reverse complement strand
CTTGCGCTCTGCCGGGGGTAGGTCACGCAGGCGGATACTCACGCGGCCCGCTCCCGTAGCTGCCTCATCCGCGTGCGCTTCTGCTCTCGCTTGATCGCCTCCGCGCAGGACCGGCAATACTTCATGCGCGAGTCCTCCCCGCGCAGGCTGACCTTGCATCCCTTCCCCTGGCAGACGCGGCCCCGGGGGCATCGCTTACACAGCGTCTCCCCCGGCTTCACCGGCCGCCCGCAGTGCTGGCACTTGGGCGTCCCGGTGGGCGGCTCCGGCTTCGGCTCGGGATCGCGCTCGCGCTCGCGCCTCTCAGCATACGGCCCCAGCCCAAGCGCCTCGCGTTCCCGCATCAGCTCCTCGTGACTGAGCGCGAGGGACGGGTCCCGGCCAATGCGGACGTAATGGCTCATAGTGGCTCCTTTGAGGGGGCGAGACGGGCCTGGCGACCCGCTCTCGGCCTCGCCCCCTCAGCTAAAAGGCAGGTCGTCGTCCTCGGGGAACCCCGCCGAGAAGTCCCCATAGCTCGATTCCTTCTGCTTCGACCCGGCCCGCGCCGTCTCGCGCTTCTCGCCGCCGCCGAGCATCACCAGCTCTCGCGCCCGGATCTCGGTCGTGTACTTCGTCACCCCATCCTTGTCCTCGTAGCTCCGGTATTGAATCTCCCCCTCGACGTAGATACGGTCGCCCTTCGAGACGTACTTCTCGGCCACGTCCGCGAGCTTGTCCCAGAGGACGACGCGGTGCCACTCGGTCCGCTCCTGTTCGTTGCCCTGGCGGTCCTTCCACTTCTGGCTCGTGGCGACCGAGAGCGTGGCGACGCGGGTCCCGCCGCTCGTGCTTCGGACCTCGGGATCGCCCCCGACGTTGCCCAGGATGATGGCTTTGTTGACGCTTCTCGACATGGTGTCTCCGTGTGGGTTATTTCAGCAGCTTCAGGTGGCGATGCGGTTTGGGTCGCCGTGGCCACTGCTCGCTCTCCTGCCTTCGGGCCTCTGCCGCCCGCCTGGCTTTCGCTTCGATATCCGCGAGTACGCCGGGCAGAACCTCGGAGACATGGACCAAACCAGTTCTCCCATTCATGGCCGGTTCAGGTCGTAAAAGTGGGTGTGCTCTCCATCGAATCCGACCACCGCGGCGCCCGTCTCGCCGTCACGCACCTTCGCGATCACGACCTCGGCTTTCCCCCGAACGTCGATCTCCCGCTGATCTTTTCCCTTGCCCACCTTCATCGTGTCGCCGTGGTAGTATTCCGGCCGGTACAGGAGCAGGATCACGTCGGCGTCCTGTTCGAGCGTCCCGCTCTCTCGGAGGTCCGACATCATGGGCCGCTTGTCGGGGCGTTGCTCGACAGCCCGCGAGAGCTGCGATACGGCGATCAGCACGGTGTCGAACTCGGTCGCGACCCGCTTGAGCGCAGCGCCCACCATCGACACTTCCTCGTACCGATTCTTTGCCCTCGGGTGGGTCATCAGTTGCAGGTAGTCCACGATCACCAGCCCGATCGATCCCGTCTCATGGATGGCCCTGCGGAGCTTCACCCGCATCTGGTCGACGGTCAGGCCGGGCGTGTGGTCGACCCAGAGCGGCGCCGTGTTCAGCAGCGCCGACGCCTGCATCATTCGCGGGTATTCGTCGTCTCGGAACGCTCGGTTGCGCCGCGCCGCCGCCATGTTCGTGCGCCCCTCACTCCCGAGCAGCCGCTTCGTTACGCCGAGCAGGTTTGTCTCGACCGAGAACAACGCGACCGGCGTGCGTTGGCGAATCGCCGTGTCCGCCGCGATGTTGCAGACGGCGAACGAGCTTTTCCCCATCGACGGGCGGCCCGCGACCAGCACGAGGTCGCCTTTCGTCATCGGGCCGAGTTTGTCATCGACGGCCTGGACGCCCGTCACGATCCCGACAGGCCGATCCCGGCGCTTGGTCAAGTCCTCCAAGTGCTGCATCGTCTCGGGGAGTAGATCCTTCACCCTCGACAGTCCCCGAGCCGGGGCCCGCGGCGCCGCTTCCGCGATCAGCCGCTCGGCCTCCGCCTGCAATTCGTCCGCTCCCCGGTCCCCGAATTGGGCCAACGCCCGGACCATCTCTGCGCGCTCGGACAGCCTCCGCCGAGCACCATTCGCGGCCACGATCCGGGCGTGATACTCAATGTTGGCGGCGCTCGGAACCTCGTTCATGAGACCGACGACCGCCCTCAACCCTCCCACCGCTTCCAGGTCTCCCACCTTCCGGAGCGAGGCGACGACCGTCACCTCGTCGATCGGCTCTTGGGCATCCCACAGAGCCACGATCGTCCGGTACAGCCGCCGATAACGGTCGGCCTGGAAATCATCCTCCCGCACATGCTCCACGGCGGCCGGTATCATCTCCGGCCCGCTCATCATTCCGCCGACCACGGCCATCTCGGCCCGAATGGACGCGGCCAGCGCGGGGCTTTCGGCGACCGCCGTCATCCCCACACCCCGCTGTCGAGCGCCACGTCGTCGCCCGACGCCTTCGCATACCGACTACCGAACTTCTTCGCATTGCGAAGCCAGGTCCGGAACGCCGCGTCCCAATCGCGGAACGCGGTTCCCTTGGCGGTATGGAAGTCCTTGAACTGCTCAAGCTCACCCTCGAGACCCACGCCGAGCTTGTCCGCCAGCTCGTAGTGCTGGTCGGTTGGCGTCCACCCGATCGGGAGTTGGACGGATCGCTTCCGATTCGGTTTTCCCCCTTCCGGATCGTCGGCGCTGCTAAGCGCCCCAGCAGTTGTAGTTAATGGTTCAGGTTCAGGCTCTGGATTCGGCATACCCTTTCGAAAGGGTTCGGCAAACCCTTCGCAAAGGGTTTCGCGGCTTATATCCTGCAACGACTTACGCGCCTCGACCGACATTCTTCCCTCCACGAACTCGACCCACACGTCGCAGAACGGTTGACCGGTTTTGGTCTGCATTCGGCAATACTTTCGGCATGCTTTCAGGAACCCTTTCGAAAGGGTTTCGCTGAACGGCAATTCGGCCAGTTCGAGGAGAGCCGATTTCGCCACATTCGGATTCTCCGGAGCGTTGTGTTTCAGGTGCTTCCGGATCAGAACGAGCCGAGCGTCCGGGTCGAAGGAGATCATCCCGGCGTCATTCAGAGACGCGAGCGACGACAGCACCCGCGCCTCCGTCCATCGGTCGTCCGGTGCTGAAAGGTCCGCCACCGCGTAGAGCGGATCGAGCACGAACATCCCAACCCGATTTGAGTGCTCGCAGGTCAACAGGTAGAACCACATCTCCCGTACGTCCCGCGTGAAGCGACGGAACCGGTCGTCGTTCCACATGTGCCGCTCGACCTTACTGTACGCCATCGTGTGTCTGTGTCGGTTCGGCGTTCTCGTTACCGTCTCTCACACCAACTTCGACCATCCGCCTGCAAGTACAACGTTGGGGGTCCACCTGCTTCGCCTTCTCCCTCGCAACTCTCTCCCTCAGCTCCCCGATCAGATGCCCCATCCGCACCTTCGGCCGAGCTTCTTCGAGTGTCTCCAGGGCGGAGAGGCAGGCACGGTAGAGGGCTAGGTCTGTCATGCGGCGCCATCGAGCGGCAAGACGTTCTGAGCGAGCCGCCGCTCCGCGATCTCGATGTACTCCGGGTTCAGCTCGATCCCGATGTATGACCGGTGGTGCTCCTGAGCCACGAGTCCGGTCGTTCCCGCGCCGCTGAACGGGTCGAGCACCGTATCACCAGGGCGCGAGCCCGCGAGGATGCAGCGGCGAGCGAGTTCTTCGGGGAACGTGGCGAAGTGCGCTTCAGGAAATGGCCGCGTCGGGATCGTCCAGACGTTCCGGGCGTTGCGCGTCCCTGCGTTGTTTTCCTCCCACGGGAAACCGCGCCCAACGTGAGAAGCGCCAGGTATGCGCTCGGAGCCAGGTATGCGCTCCTTGTTTCCGCTGCGCTTCCGGGGCGGGAATCCGCCGCTCTTGTCCCGGTCGTTCCCCCTCGCTTGTGCGGCGCACTGCGTCCCGCGTCCGGTGATTCGGGCCCGTTCGAGATACCGTTCCCTCGGGTCCGTCTGGATCGGCTCCGCGATGGCGTCGGCGTCGTAGTAGTACGTTTCCGATTTCGCCATCAAGAATACCATCTCGTAGGAGCTGGTCGGCCGGTCGCGGACGCTCTCCGGCATCGGGTTCGGCTTCTGCCACACGATCGCGGAGCGAAGCCACCAACCGTCCGCCTGAAGCGCGAACGCGACGCGCCAGGGGATACCGACTAGGTCCTTTGGCTTGAGATTGACCGCCGCCGCCCGACGCACGGGACTTCGACCGCGCCCCACCGCTCCGTCCGACGATCCCGCCTCCGTGTGGACTGGGAACGCAACCGGCTTGTTCTTCGTCTGCGGTACGTTTGTCCCCTGCATCCGCGCGTAGCTGTCCCCCAGGTTGAGCCAGAGCAGCCCATCCGGCCGGAGCACTCGCCGCACCTCGAGGAACACCGCGACCGTATTGGTGACGTACTCCTCCGGCGTCGGCTCTAGCCCGAGCTGCCCCTCCACGCCGTAGTCCCGCAGCCCCCAATAGGGAGGCGAAGTAACGCACGTCTGGACGCTCTCGGCTTCGAGCGTCGCCAGCACCTCGCGGCAGTCGCCTTGCAGGATCACGCCACCAACCCCCTCACCTTGGGCGACCGATCGATGTCCACCGCCGGCCGGGTCTTCGGTGCCTCGTCCAGCCGCGCCCCGCAGCGGAGGCACACCGTCCCCACGTAGGTCCGCGAGTGGTTCTTCGTGCTCATGTGCTCGTCACTCTGCTCGTAGCGGCTCGTGCTGTACTGTGCCTGTCCTCGGTGGCCCCACCAGCGGCCGATCAGTCCCTTGCAGTCAGTCATGGTCTGTCGTGGGTTGGGATTGTTCAACCGCGCATTTCGGGGCGGGGTCGGTGGCGGCGCTTCCCGCTGGCAACGGCGGCCGGAGCGCCGTCAGCTCGAACACACGGTCGTCCAGCGAGGCGATCGCCATCGCGCCCGCGTAGTTCCCACCGCTCAGGCGCCGAAGCTCCGCGAGCTGGTCCGCCACATGACCGGGCGGGGCGAACGGGTACGCGGTCGCGTTCCAGAGCAGGTCGTCGAGTTGGTCGTCGGTGACCGGCCAGGCATCGATTTCGGCCGCAAACCACTGGCTCGCCTCCAGGGCCTCACCGGATATGCGTCGTTCCTGGCTCATCCCGGCCACCCGATCCACTCCGCCTCACCCGACCCGATGACCAGGGGCCGGCGACGATGACGGGCCAGGGCGAGCGCGGACCACAGGAGGGTCACGGCGAAGTGCGCGTCACCCAGGTTGGACAACGCGGCGTGCATGGCGTTCAGGGCAGTCATGGGAGCACCACCCGGCAAAAATTGCCGCTGGCGGAATCGCTGGCAGAAACCGCTTGTGAGGGGGTTTTCGGGGGTATCCGGCGATACCCGAATCCGCTACTTTGTGTAGGGTTGTTGCGGGTTAGCAGCCCATAGCCACTTGCCACAGGCTGAAAAAATGCTTGTGTGCAGTACCAGTGTCTATGCGGCATATCTCGCCTTTCGCAAAATTCGCTGGCAAATTCGCTGGCAGAATCCCCTCTCATAGCCGCCGGATCGCCCCTTCCAAGTCCTGATCGATCAGGTGTGCGTAGGTCTTCATCACCATCTCCACCGTGTCCCCCATCAGCCGCGCGATCTTGAGCGGATGGACGTCCGCCATCGTCAGCCATGACGCGAACGTGTGACGCAGTGAGTGGTAGGTGAGCGCGTCCTTCTTCCGCCCGTAGCGGATCCCGCCCGCCTCGAATGCCGTCTTGGTCCACCACCGCCACCCTGAACGCGAGAGCGGCCGGTCCTGCTTCGGATTCGTGAACAGGTAGACCTGCCCCGCGTAGCCCGCCGCGATATGCGCCCTCAGCCACCGGGCGAGGCGCGGGTGAATCGGAACCTGGCGCTGGCTGTTCTCCGTCTTCGTCCGCCATGCGTGCTCGCCGTCGCGCCCCTGGATCCGAAGCACGCCCCGCTTCAGGTCCACGTCCACGTTCAGGCGTAGGTTCGCGGCCTCGCCGCCCCGAAGCCCGGCGTAGATCCCGATCGCGATCCACGCGGCGTGCGGGGTTCCCCGGATCGATCGAAGCAATCGCCCCGCTTCCCTCCGCCGCAGAAACTCCACGCGCGTCCGGCGGATCCGTCCGCCCTTGACGCCCTTCCGGGCTCCCTGCCGGCGCCAGAAGTTGCGGGTCACCGTCCGGGGCGCGCCGTGCTTCTCGTGGCGCTCCTCGTCCTCCGCGATGGCGCGGTCCCATATCTGAGCCGCCAGCGAGTGCGCGACCCGCTGCGTGGACGGAGCCCAGGGCGCGCCGGTCGTCGGCTTGTCCCCCGTCAGCCACCGCTCGCCGTCGAACCGCGAGATGTCCCCGACAGGGCGGTCCTTCACGATCCGGCCGCCCTCGCGCCGGACTCCGAAGTGCGCCTCGATGCTGGCCGCCACGACGCGGTACGTCTCGATGGTCTGCGGCGCTCGGTCCACTCCTTCGAGGTAGCGGAACCATCCGTCGATTGTCGCACCCAGGCCGATGGGCTCGGGATCCTTCTTCGGCTTCGGCGGCTCCACCTTGTCCAGACGCGCGATGTCGAACGCCTGAACCGCCTCGTGTACCTGATCGATCGTCAGCTCGCGCGAGCGGAGTCGCCGCACGATCACCTGTCCACGTTCGGAGTCGAGGAGCTGAAGGATCGTCGCCTTGCGCCGGTCCCGCTCCGCCGGGTCGTCCGTCCCCGCGGCGATCCGCATCCGGCCCTTCTCGAGACGCGGGTCCCGAAGGTCGATCGCGAGGGTCACGCGGCGCGCTCCAGATAGAAGCGCTTCACGGCGTCCGGGTGGATCCGGTAGGTCGGCTGCTTCGCGCCCGGCGAGCGGATGTCGAGGCATTCGGGCTGGCCGTCCTTTGTCCAGCCGAACCAGCCTGCCGCGATCATCTCGCGCACTTGCTCGGCCGCGATCCCGATCCGCGCCCCAAACTCGGCTGTCGTCAGGCCGTTGTAGGCGTACTGGTAATCCCGTCGCGTTCTCATCCCTCGATCCCTTCGGTATCCACCACCCCCACCACGCGCCCCGCCGGATCCCGCACCGCAGACATGGGCCGTCCCCACCGGGTCCAGAGACGACGTAGCCAGGCGTGGCGGTCACGGGGTGCGGGGACCTCGTGGACGATCAGAACGTCGTAGGCGGGGAATCTCATCGCCGCTCCTTCGGCAAAGGGTGGTGCTTGTCGTGGTGGATCGCGTCGTCCAGTAGCAGAACGCACCCGATGTCCGCCTCGCGGCGCAGCGCGCGGTCCTCCCACTCGGCCGCCATGCGGTCCATCGCCTTCTGGCGCCGGTAGATCTCCCAGGTGTCGCGGATCAGCCAGCCCCAGAAGATCCCGATCGCCGCCGCCAGGAGCGTGTTCATCGCGGCCTCCGTATCGTGAGTCGTCCTACCCGGATCTCCGCACGTCCTCGCCACCAGTCACGGAGCCACGCGAGGGGCTTCATGCGGCCCTCCCGACGCGCTCCCGCCAACGCGGGATCCCCATGCGCCGCCGGTGCGCGCTCACCGTGCACTGGGTGATGGCCTTGCCCGTCTCGGCCGCGAACCGCTCGGCAATTCGGATGTCGCTGGTGGCCGGGTCGTCCGCGATCATGCGCGCGATCATCGTCCGTAGCCGTCCCGTTTCCAGAACGCTCAGGTGTCCGGACTGGCCCTCGCCGCGGCGCCCATGCATCCACCACGCGACCTTCTCGGCGTAGGGCGGCAGGCCCCGGCGGGCGCGCTCTCGTTCCAGTTCGGTCATGCCGACAACGCCCGTTGCTCGCGGCACTCGCGGCACAGTTGCTCATCCTCGCGCGGGTCGAACTGCACGCGCTCATGGAGGCAGTGCGCGCACCAGTGGACGGGGCCGACGCTCTCATTAGGCGGCGGGTTGAGCGCGGCTTCTTCCGCCAGCTCTCTGACCGTCTGGCATTCTGGATTCAGGGCCCCATAGGGTTCCTCTCCGCCGTGAAGCCGAACCGCCTCGGCGTTCAATTCCATGTCCCGCGCGCAGTAGGTGTCTATGTCATCAGCTTCATCTAGCGCCGATCTGGCCGCGAACCGCGCCTCGTGATAAGCGTCGCCCTCGTTATCCGCGACAACGAAGAACGTCACCCTGCTCTCGGCCGTGAACTCGTAGAGTTTCATCGCTAGTCACCCCGTGAAAACCGATTCAGGTGGTGGAAACACCGGCAGCTTCTCGCACTCCTCGCATAGCTGCTGACGCCGGTCGAAGCGCACGCGCACCATGCGGCGGAGGCATCGGTGGCAGAGCACCTTCGGGGGCTCCCACTTCTCGCGATCGGGCGCGGCCATCAGGCGGCGACGGGTTCGGGTTCGATGATCCGGTGCGGCGCCAGCTTCTCTTTCGCCGCGTCGAGATCCTTGACGAACACCTTGAGGGCCGCTTCCAGCGCCGCGATGTATTCCGCGTCCCGGCCGATGCGCCGCGTTACGTCCGGCAGGCCGGGGAAGTAGGACACCAAATCCCACCACGCGCGGCCGGTCAGGTAGAGGTAGCCCTGCACCTGATAGCGGTACCCGGACACGAGCTTGTCCGGGTCCAGCATGTAGCCGATGTGCGTCTGGATCGCGGGGCATTTGAGTTCGAGCCCTCCGTCGTCGCCGACTAGCCCGTCCGGGCTTCCCGCGACCTTCCCGTCGTCGGTCATCACGAGTCCCACCGTCTCGACCTCCACGTCGTGCTGCATCTCGTAGTACGCCCGTGCTTCGGGCTCCAGCTCCGTCCCGCGCTCCATCCACGGCGTGCGCGGCGCGAAGTCGATCGGGTAGCCCAGGAGCCATTCCGCGAGGATCTGATTGCGGTACGGGACGGCGGACTTCGACGGCTTCAGCGTCGAGGGCGTCAAAATCTTGTCGAAGCCGGAGGCGGTCGGTCGGCCGATCCGCGCCATCTCCCATTCCGGTCCGCCCTGCGGCATGTCGAGGACGATCATCGGCGGGCCTCCAGCGCGTCCTTGGCGCGTGGGTAATCAACAATTCGGATCTCCCCGAACGACTCGACGCCGAGCCACTTTAGAAATTTCGGCTTGTTGATCCCCACTTCGTCCGCCAGAGCTTCCATGTCGGCGGCGGCGGCCTCGCTCAGTGTCTCCGGCTCCTTGCTTCCGGCGCTCTGACCGTCGTCGTCGTCACCCGTCGTCAGGCCAAGCACGTCGATCAAGGTGTACCGCCGCCCATAGGATCGCGCGGACGCGACCTGCTGGATCGGGTTCTTCCCGCCCGATGTGTCAATCGGCCCGGTAAACGTGGCCGTCCGGGTCGCTCCTTCCGCGTGTTGCAGCGTGCAGGTGACCCGCACGGTCCGGTCGGTGACCTCGCCATCATGCGTGTACGACAGCCCGGCGTTGGCGAGGTGCGGCCGGATCACGCGCGCGATCTCATCCAGTGGGGCAAATTGATATTCATAGAGCTTCCGCCCGTCCTTCTTCATCTCGGCGGTTTTTGTGCGACCGATCGACGGGCACGCGGCTTGGAACGCTGCCAGCGCTTCGGCCATCGCCTTCTCGGCATTCTGCGCTGTCACCCGTTCCTGAAGCGCCACGAGCCGCTCCAGCACCTCGACGGGCACCTTCTGTTCGATCGCCAACCGCACCAGCCCGGAGACATCATCCGGCGATTCAGTGATCGCGACCGGCGCGCCGTGGATTGTCAATTCGTTCGTGCTCATTCCTCCCCCTCTTGAACGCAGTCCGCGCAGGCCGGTCCGTCCACCCATTCGACCGTCGCCGCCGCTTCCCCGCAGTAGACGCAGCGCGCCTCCCCCGTCCCGCCGCACTCCTGACAACGGTCCCGGTACTCGGTCGGAAACGGAGCCCCCACGCTGTTGTATCCGGCGATCGGCGCGCCCCATCCGGTCAAGGCCCCCTCGCCGTCGCACTCGCCGCACGGGATCGTCTCCGGGGGAGCAAAGCCCCAGGTCGAGGCGCTCACGATGCGCTCGCCAGCCGGGGTGTTTCGCGCGCCGCGAGTCCGGTGATGGAGTGTCGATCCGTCCCGAACCGCGCGTCGATCGCCCGGAGCGTCAGGGTCGCCTCGCAGGTTGAGCAGCAGGGGTCCAGGGTGATGCAGGAGTGCGCCTTGTCG
>CAYTRA010000058.1:0-10265 GCA_964439675.1 uncultured Dehalococcoidaceae bacterium | reverse complement strand
CGCTGGGACGACTTCCGCTTCGCGCGCCAGGGCGTCCCGTGCTTCGCCAACCTGGAGCCGGGCTCGGCCGCGTACTTCGGATTCGAGACGTCGCTCGCCAGCAACATCCTGCGCTTCGAGATCACCGCGAACGCGGACGGCGTGGGCGTGCGCCCAGAGGATCCCCCGATCGTGTGGGAGGTCTCGCAGGACGAACGCTGGGTGCCGGCCGAGATCCTGGAGGACGGCACGGGCGGCCTGAACCGCAGCGGCACGCTGGAACTCCAGGTACCGAACGAGCACGACGCCGTCACCCTGGGTGGCCGTCGCGCTCACTGGGTGCGCGTGCGCCTCCTGGCGCCGAAGGCCGACCAGCCGACCTATCGTCGCTCCCCGGAGATCCGCATGCTCGTCGCCACCACCGTCGGCGGCAGCGTGCTCGCCTCACACGGCGAGCGCGTCGTTGGCGAGGTGCTGGGCGCCTCGGACGGGCGTCCGGCGCAGGTGTTCACGGTGCAGCAGGCGCCGGTCCTGCCTCGCGAGGAGGGTCAGACGGTCGTCGTCCGCTCGCCGGACGGCACGCAGGTGGAGTGGGAAGAGGTCGCGGATTTCGGCCAGTCCGCGCCGGACGACCGCCACTTCACGTGGGACGGCGCCAGCGGCGAGATCCGCTTCGGCCCGCGCATCCGCCAGTCGGACGGCACGGAGCGCCAGCATGGCGCGGTCCCGCCGGACGGTGCGGAGATCGCAGTCACGGCCTACCTCCACGGCGGCGGCCGCGAGGGCAATGTGGCGCCGAACCAGTTGACCGTGCTGCGCACGACCATCCCCTTCATCGACACCGTGACGAACCGCCGCGCGGCCGTCGGCGGGGTCGACGGCGAACAGATCGAGCACGCGAAGGCGCGAGGCCCCGCGGCCATCCGCTCCGGCGGGCGCGCCGTCACCGCCACCGACTTCGAACTCCTGGCCCACGAGGCGTCCCGACAGGTCGCGAGGGCGCGCGCGCTGCCGCCCTCGGAGCCGGGGATGCCCGTCCGGCTGCTCATCGTCCCGCACGTGCAGGTGCCCGGCCGGCGACGCGAGTTGCCCGACCTGGCCCTGCCCTCCCACCTCTACGAGGCCGTGCGCGAGCACATCGAGCCGCGGCGTCTGCTCGGCATGTCCGTGGAGATCGGTGCGCCTCGATACCTCGGGGTGAGCGTGGTCGCGCGCGTGGAGGTAACGCCGGGCCGCGATGCCGAACTCACCCGCCAGCGGGCGATGGAGACGCTGTACCGCTCGCTGGACCCGATCACCGGTGGCCCCTCTGGCGAGGGGTGGGAGTGGGACGCGCCGCTCACCGTCTCGCACGTGGTCGCGCTGCTCGCCGGCGTGGACGGCGTCTCGCGCGTCCAGGACGTACTGCTCTTCGAGGCGGACGAGGCCACGGGCGAGCGCGCTCCGCAGGGCCTGACGCACATCCCGCTGGAGCCGGATGCCCTCTGGTTCCCCGTGCGCCACGTGGTGATGTAGGGGTGGCGCGATGACCGGCTGGCTCGCCGCGCAACTCCCGCGCTTCCTGGCGCAGGACCCGTTCACGCGTCGCTTCGTCACGATCTTCGAGGAGATCGCGGACGGCATCCGCACGCAGGTGGACGCGCTCGAGTACTACGTGGACACGGACACGGCGCCCCCCGAGTACGTGCGCTGGCTCGGCTCGTGGCTGGACGTCACGGTGGACGCCAACCAGCCGGTCGACCGCCAGCGCGCCATCGTCCGCGAGGCCGGCCGCATGTACGAGAAGCGCGGCACGCAGGAGGGCTTGCGCCACCTGCTGGAAGCCATCACCGGCGGCGAGGTGCGCATCGTGGACGGTGGCGGCACGTGGCCTGCGGGCGAGGCGCCCCCGAATCCCGGCCGCATCCTCGTGCGCCTCACGCAGTCCGGCGGCGTCCCGGACGGGCAACTCCACCGCCTGATCGCCCGGGAGGTGCCCATCGGCGTCTCGTTCGAACTGCGCATGGACGACCGCATCATCGAGCCGCCGGCGCCGCCACAAGGCGTAGCGGATATCCTCGCCTCTGAGCGCTTCGCAGAGGCGAGCGGGGGTGCGGGGCCGCTGTGACCACCATGGTCATCTGTCCACAGTGCAGCCGTCCGGCGGAGATCGCGCCGGGCGAGCATCCCTTCTGCCTGCACTGCGACTACCCGCTCTTCTGGGTCGCCCCGCGACGCACCCACACCACCACCCTCGAGGTGGACGAGGTGCTTCCGCACCAGCCCGGCATCACCTGCGTCGTCTGCCGCACGCCCAACGAGGCGATGCGCTCGCTCTGCCGGGTCTGCGGGCAGCCGCTCCAGCCGGTCACGCCTCGACGCCGCCGCACGTGGGAGACGCCCGTCGAGGAGGTGAAGGAGCCATCGCGGTGGAAGCGCATCGCGCTCATCGTGGTCGCGGTGCTGCTCGTGGCCGCGGTCGTGGCGGCGATCGCATGGGCCGTGTGGACGTTCCTCTGGCCCCGTAGCGAGTGGCAGACCTCGATCCTGGACCAGGGCGAGTCGTCGTGGGACATCGGCGCCACGCTGGAGCGCGGATCACCGGTCATCTCCTACGTGGACGCCGGCGACCACACCCTGCGCGTGATCGTCTGCGGCAACCCGTTCTGCGACCCCGAGAAGGACCCCAACCTCTACACCACCGTCGCCGTGATCGGGCAGGGGGGCGAGGGCTACGGCACCGCGGTCGGCGTCGGCGCGGACGGCCGGCCGATCATCGCCTATCGCGACGGCGCGAGGCGTGCCCTCACCGTGGCTCACTGCGGCGACCCCACGTGCGCGGACCCGGGCGCCATCACCATCACCGAGATCGACCCCGGCCCATCCGTCGTCGATGCGGCGACGGACGTGGGGCGGGACCCCTCGATGGCGATCGGGCAGGACGGGCTCGCGATCATCGCCTACCACGACATCGCGAGGGGCGCCCTCAAGATCGCGCACTGCGAGGATCCCGCGTGCACCACGGCCACGGTCGCGGTGCTGGACCGCAGCCCGCAGGCGGAGGCGGGCAGCGATGGCGTGGGCACGGACACAGCCATCGTGATCGGGCCGGACGGGCTGCCCGTAGTCGCCTTCCGTGACGGCGACGAGAACGCCCTGATGATCGCCCGCTGCTCGGACGAGCGCTGCACCCAGGCCGTCATCCACCCCATGGTGCGCGAGGCCGGCCGCCAGCCGGGGCACGACGCCTCGCTCGTGCTCGCGCCGGACGGCACCCCGATCGTGGCGTACACGGACTGGGCGGACGACGGCATCTACCTGGCGAAGTGCGAACAGATCACCTGCGAGAACGTGACCCTGCGTCGACTCGATCGCGCGGAGGACGGCACCTCCGGGGATGTCGCGCTCGGGCTCGACGAGGACGGGCTGCCGGTGGTGGCCTACCGCCAGCGCGAGCCTGGTGACGAGCGCGCGAGCCGCATCCTGAAGGTCGTCCGCTGCGCCGACCTGGCGTGCGTGGACGCCTCGGCGCCACAGGAGGTGGACGACCGAGGCCGCACCGGCTACACGCCGCGGCTCCTCCGCCTGCAGGACGGCACCCTCGCGATCGCCTACGGCGACGCTACCGAGGGCGCCCTGGAGTACGCGGTCTTCCGGTAGGGGAGGCTGAGAGGACCCGCCGCAGGGGGGCGCGTCCTACGAGGCCGCTGCCTGGTCCGCTGCCACGAGTTCCTCGTACGTCCCGGGGCACGAGGCCGTTGGCAGGTCCTGCACGTGCGGGGCGCGTGCGCCCGCCGGCGGGGTAAAGATGCGACCGTCCGTCCGCTCCGCGATCACCACCGGGGCGTCCGGCTCGAGTTCCGCGCCGGACGTGGCCAGCACCTGGATGATGATCAGGTCCACCGGCGCCCGCAGCACCGTGCGGCCCACGTCCTGCAGCGCCGCGCGGCAGGCCAGTTGCGCCTCCGCGATCACCGCCTGCTGTTCCAGCAGCGACAGTTCGTATTCGGTCTGGGCCTGCTCGGAGGCGGCTGCCAGGAGGGCGCTCGCCTCCGGGTCGGGGGTCTCCGTGGGCGATGCGACGTCGCCCTCGGTGTCGCCGGCGTCGCCACCGTCGGGCAGCACGCCTCCGGCGGCCACCAGCTGCGTCTCGGCATCGGTCAGCAGGCGCTGCACGGTCTGGAGCGTCGTGGAGGCGGACCGGTAGTTCGTGTTCGCGTCCACCAGGTCGCGGGCGGCTGGGTTCGTCGAGGCGGCCTGCACCACGTTCGAGATGAACGCGGACGGCAGCGGCACCGGCTGGGTGTCGCACTCCACTGGGCGCTCCTCCAGGCCCTCGCAGTACCCGTTGAGGGCTACCGTGAGGCCGGTGAGCGCCGTGGAGGACACCGAGAGCGCGCTCTCCGTGGCGGCCCGTAGTTCCTCGACCAGCGCGGTCAGGAACGCCGGGTCGGGCGTCGCTTCCTCGTCGTCCAGTGCCGCCTCGGCCTGTGCCACCAGGTGGCCGGTCTTCAGACCCTCCAGGTCCACGATGGCGCGGCGCAGCGCCAGCGACGCTGCTTCCAGCGCCACCTCGGCCTCAGTGCCTTGCATCGTGGCGATGCGTTCGCCGGCCAGGACCACCTCGTTCGGGCGCACCTCCACGCGGTTCACGATGCCGGCCACGCCGAAGGAGAGCGGGCCGGTGAGGTCCTCCGCCACCGCCTTCGGCCGCAGGATGAGCGCCGCCACGATGATCGCCACCACCGGCAGCATCACGCCCAGCACGGTGAGCACCCGGCCGTTGATGCGCGCGCTCTGGAGGAAGACACCCTCCGCGCGCACCGGCTCCACGTACGGCTGCGCCTCCGCGCCAACGTCGCCGGCACGGTCCTCGATGTCCGCCTGCACCGTGTACGGTCGAGGCGTCGCCGCGCCCAGGAACGGCCGTCGCGCGCGCATCGCGAGGGGGATGCGCACCTCCTCGTCCGGGGGCACCGTGACGTCGGCCTCGTCGAGCGCGAACTGCACCGCGCCGGATGGGTCGGTCGTGGAGAACCAGAGCGTGACCGGTACGTTCCCCAGGTTCCGCGCCACGATGTTGGTCGCAGCCATGGAGCCGCCCGCGGCTGACTGAGGATCGAGGTGGACCGACACCACCGGCTGCGAGTTCACCGTGACCGGTAACTCTGCGACATAACTCACCGAGGGGTCGGTGGTCGACCGCACCCGAATACCCAGCAGGTGACGCCCGGCGAGCAACTGGCTCGCGGCGGGGACGTCCAGGGTCAGCAGCACGGTGTCGGAGGTGTTGGGGAAGAGCGAGAGGCTGAGTGGCTGGACGGTGACCCACTCAGGGCGGATCGGGTCGACCCACGGCCCCAGCAAGTCCACCTGGAACTCGTCCACGATGGAGGACGCGTTGAAGACCTCCACCTCTACAGAGGCGCGCTCGCCCAGGTTCAGGGCAAGGTGGTCCGGTTCAACGTGGATCTGGATGGTGGCGGTCGTCACGACTCACGCTTCGTTGTGCGGAAATGGAGGCTCCGAGGCGCTCCCGGGATGCATTACCGAGGCATCGCCAAAGTGTCGAACATCATAGCAATCCACTCGCCTCGACCGGCACAGGCATCTCCCTGATCCGCTACTCTGTCCGGCAGCAAACCTCGGGGGAGGCCTTGATGAACCGCCGCACTCGCGCCCAGCGTCCCGGCTCCGCACCGCAGGGCGCTGGCCCCTCGACCCAGCCCGCTGCGCCCGCGCTCTCACTGAAGGCGATGCGCGCGGAGGATGTGCGCGTCTTGCAGTCCACCGCCGGCAACCGCGCCGCCCGTACTGCCGCCCAGCGCTCGATGCACGTCGGCGCCGCCGGCGACGCCTTCGAGCAGGAAGCGGACTCCGTCGCCCGCGAGGTGGTGGCCCAGTCCGGCCAGGCCCAGCGGCAGGCTGCCGGGGAGGAAGAGATCGCGATGTCCCGCGTCCAGCGCATGGACGCCGAGGAGGAAGAGATCGCGATGTCTCGCGTCCAGCGCCAGGCTGAGGACGAAGAGGAGATCGCGATGTCTCGCGTCCAGCGCGAGGCCGCCGAGGAGGAAGAGATTGCCATGTCTCGCCTCCAGCGCTCGGAGGCCGCGCCGGAAGTGGGCATGGAGGGCGGAGCAGCCTCCGCTGACACCAGCGCCGCCATCGAGAGCGCTCGAGGCGGCGGGAGCCCGCTCCCCGGCGACGTCCGACGCGAGATGGAGGGCGCCTTTGGCGCTGACTTCGGCAACGTGCGCGTCCACGAGGGCGGCGAGGCAGCGGACCTCAACCAGCGCCTGGCCGCTCGTGCGTTCACCACGGGCAGCGACATCTTCGTCGGGCAGGGCGGCCTCAACGCCAGTTCTCGCGGCGGCAAGGAACTCCTCGCGCACGAGTTGACGCACGTCGTCCAGCAGGGCGGCGCGCCCGCCGCCCGGAAGACGCGCCGCACGTCCTAGTCCGTCCGGCCGTCCGCACTCCCCCCGGCGTCCGTCGGTGCGTGGAACATCAGAACGAATGTTTCACGTGAAACACGCATGACCCGGCACGCGCGGGTGGTGGGAGCGTGTCTCGCTTTCGCCTCGTCTGCTCGCCCCCGGCTGAGCGTCTCGCAACCTCTCGCTCTTCACGCTGTACCGAGGAGCAAAGGAGGTTCGCATGCGTCGAGAGCCAGAGCGCACCCAGAAGAACCAGCAGCAGGACGCCCGTCCGCTACAGGACCAGGAAGAGGAGAAGCACCTCTACCCCGATCCGAAGGATCCGGAGCAGAAGCCCCGTCCTTCGGTAGATTCCTGACCTGCTACTCGACTGACACGGGCGCCACGAGGAGGGCAACCGAGCCGAAGCCCGCCCGCGCCTACGGTGCACCTCGAAGTGAGAACCAGGCAGACAACTCCAGGGGGGCGGTCCGCGCAAGCGAACCGTCCCCCTGTTTCGTAGAAGGTCTGTTCCGTCGAGGGCAGTCGAGCCGAAGGGAGGCCAGCATGGCCGCACAGCAACTCGAGATCCTCGGAATCGTCGGCAGCCTCCGCCGCGAGTCCTACAACCGCAAACTCATGCGCGAAGCCGCCCGCATCGCGCCGCAGGGCATGAACATCACCATCTTCGAAGACCTGGGGAGCATCCCGCCCTTCAACCAGGACGTGGAGGAAGAGGGCTACCCGGAGCCCGTGCAGCGCCTGAAGCGCGCCATCCAGCAGGCGGACGGCATCCTGGTCGCGACGCCGGAGTACAACTACGGCGTCCCGGGCGTGCTGAAGAATGCCATCGACTGGGCCTCGCGGCCCGCGGGCGAGTCCCCGCTGGAGGGCAAGCCTGCCGCCGTCATTGGCGCGAGCATGGCGAAGGCCGGGACGGCGCGCGCGCAACTGGCGCTGCGCGACTCGTTCGTCTTCACGCAGACGCCCGTGCTTCCCGGCCCGGAAGTGCTGGTCTACTCCGCGCACGAGCAGTTCGACAGCACGGGCAAGTTCACAGAGGACGCCACGCGCGACTTCCTCCACGGCCTGCTTGAACGCTTCGAGGGGTTCGTCCGTGACCTTGCCCCCAAGCCCGTCGGGGCGGGGGTGGATGGCACCCGGTAGGGTAGGAGGGAGCCCCCGGGGACAGCCGGGTGGCCGACGGAGGAGGGATCGGACGTCATGGATTGGGCAGACACGCCGGAGCAAGCTGCGTTCCGGCGCGAGGTGAGGGACTTCATCCGGGAGCGATTCCCCAGCACCTATGTGCCCGATCTCGACTCCGAGCAGAGCATCGAGCCGGAGGACATCCCCGGCTACAACTGGCCCGCCGACCGGGTCTCCGATGACCCCGAGCGCCGTGAGGCCGCCGTGGACTGGGCGGCGGCCCTCGCGGAGCGCGGCTGGGTGGCCCCCCACTGGCCGAAGGAGTACGGGGGCGCCGGCCTCGGCGTCCTGGACCAGTTCATCTACAACGAGGAGATGGCGCGCGCGCGTGTCCCCATGGTCGGGGGCATCGGCGTCACGCTCGTGGGGCCCACCCTCATCGTCTACGGCTCGGAGGAGCAGAAGGCGGAGCACCTGCCGCGCATCCTGAGTGGCGAGATCGCGTGGGCGCAGGGCTTCTCCGAGCCCGGCGCCGGCTCAGACCTCGCTGCTCTGTCCTGCCGCGCGGAGCGCGACGGCGACGCCTACGTGGTGAACGGCCAGAAGATCTGGACCTCCGGCGCGCAGTACGCCGACTGGATGTGCGCGCTGGTCCGCACCAACCCGGAGGCGGAGACGAAGCACCGAGGCATCACGTTCCTGATCTTCGACACCGACACCAAGGGCATCAGCGTCCGGCCGCTGACGGACATGACCGGCCAGGAGCCCTTCAACGAGACCTTCTTCGACGACGTGCGCGTCCCCGTCAGCCAGCGCGTGGGCGACGAGGACCGAGGCTGGTACGTAGCGATGGCCATGCTCGACTTCGAGCGCTCCGGCATCGGTGGGGCCATTGGCTACCGCAAGGCGCTGGAGGACCTCATCGACACCGTGCGCGACGGCGAAGCGTCCGAGGTGGTGCGCCACGACTGGCAGGACGCCGTGCGCCTGGAGATCAGCGACCGGTTCATCGAGACGGACGTGCTGCACTCCTTCGCGCTGCGCACTGCCTCCCTCCAGGCACGCGAGCAGATGCCGAACTACGAGGCGTCCGTGAACAAATTGTTCGGCTCAGAGGTGCACCAGGCACTCGCGCGGACCGGCACCAAGGCATTCGGCCTCTACGGCGGCATCTGGGACCGGGCACGGGCGCCACTGCAGGCGTTCTTCGTCCGTGACTACGTCGGCTCCGCCGCGCACACGATCTTCTCCGGTTCTTCGGAGATTCAGCGCAACGTGATCGCGACGCGGGGCCTCGGCCTGCCTCGGGGCTAGAGGCGGTCGAGGTCTACTCGACGTAGCCTTCCGGCCGCACCTTGTCGGAGCGCTCCCACACGCCGGGGTGCGCCTCCCAGAAGATCTGGGTCAGCAGGCCGCCGGTGTGCTTCGGGTGGATGAAGGCATCCCGCCAGCGGTGGCCGTCCGTCTGGTCGTCGTGCTCGTCGAAGGTGGGCACGCCTCGCGCCTCGCACGCTGCGAGGGCTGCGTCGAAGTCGCGCACCCGGAACGCGACGTGGTGCGGCGCCGGGCCGCGCGAGTCCAGGAACTTCCGGATGAACGAGTCATCCCCCATGGGCTGGATGATCTCCCAGTGCATCTGTCCGCCCGGCAACTCCATGATGCAGTCGCCGAAGTCCGGCCACGCACCGTCCGGCGTGCGCCACACCTGGCGCGCCCCCAGCAACCGTTCGAGGTGCCTTGAGAGGTCGTCTCGGTCGGGGTAGGCGATACAGACGTGGTCGAGTGCCTCGATGCCCAGCGACGGCCCCTCGACAGCAGATGACGCGGCGCCCTCAGCCGGGCGAGTGGCGACGAAGCGCAATTGGATGCCCTCGCCGGCGCCGTCCGCGCTGACCAGCACGCGCTGGTCGTTGCTGCCGCTCGCCTCGCGCACACCCAGCGTGCGCAGTTCGCCGCGCACCGCCTCCAGGTCGTCCACCTCGAACGTCACATGGTGCAGCCCCGGCCCTCGAGGGCTCTCGAGGAACTCGTGCAGCGGTGACTCGTCCGAGGCGGGCGCGCACACCTCCAGGCGCAGGTCGCCCTCCGGCAGCGCGAACAGCACCCCTCGCGTGCCGTCGCCGGCCTCCTCCCACGTGCCCGCGCGCTCCAGGCCGAACAGGCCCTCGAAGAGCGCGGCCTGCGCCTCCAGGTCGGCGACGGCCATGCTGACGTGGTCGATGCGCGTGTACTCGATCATGCGTGCGCCCCCTCGGTGATCCTCGATGTCTGCGTGCTCGCGAGGGTCACGAGGGGTGCGGCTCCAGCATGTCGTAGCCGGCGTTCACCATCTCCTTAGCGAGCCGCAGGTTGTAGCGGTTCATCGCTGCAATGCGGTCGGCGAGGGCCGCGACGCGCTCGTCGAACTCCTCCTGCGGGTACGCCTCGTTGGCGAGGCCGATGCGGCCGGCGCGCTCGGCGTTGACGCGGTCGCCGGTCAGCATCAGTTCCTTCGCCATCGCCTTGCCCACGCGGTCTGGCAGGCGCTTCGGCCCGCCCCAGCCCGGCACCTGCCCGCCGAACTCCGGCTGGTCCGGGTCGCCGTCCTCGGTGATCTTGGGCCGGTAGGGAGGTCGCGAGGACAGCGTGATCTCCGGCAGCCCCATCTTCGCGTTGTCGGAACACACGATGAAGTCCGCGGCCAGCGCCACCTCCAGGCCCCCGCCCAGCGCGAAGCCATTCAAGGCGGAGAAGACGGGCGTC
>CAYTRA010000057.1:0-10314 GCA_964439675.1 uncultured Dehalococcoidaceae bacterium | reverse complement strand
CGCCCTTACGGGGCGCCCCTGGACAAGCGCCTCGGCTCGCCCCACCGACCGCAGGGCACGCGGTCGGTCCGCCTCGCGGGCCGCGTCTCGATCTGGGAAGGACGGGAACGCCTGATGACAGAGCAACCGATCGCCGTGCCGGAAGACCAGCGCGACCCAAACAAGCGCTACACGCCCGAGGGCTTCGAGGTCCCCGCACCATCCGAGAACGACGTGCTGTACGAGGTGCGCGACGAAGTGGCGTGGGTCACCCTCAACCGGCCGCTGGTGCTGAACGCCGTCGACTGGTCGCTGACGTACTGGTTCGGGCAGGCTCTCGAACGGGCGGAGACGGACGACGCTGCGAAGGTGGTGGTGATCACGGGCGCCGGGCGCGCCTTCTGCGCCGGCGGCGACCTGCAGTCCGCGCGCTTCTACCCGAAGCCGGACGACGTCCCCGCGGCGTCGATGATGGATAACGTCATGCGCATCTGGCACATGGCCAAGCCCGTCATCGCCGCCGTCCGAGGCCACGCGGTGGGCCAGGGCATCGAGATCGCCGGCATGTGCGACATGACCATCGCCTCGGAGGACGCGCAGTTTGGCGAGATCCAGATCCGCCACGGCTTCGGCCCGCCGATGCTGGTCTCGCCCTTCCTCACCGGCCTCAAGAACGCCAAGTGGATCATGATGACCGGCGAGGTCTTCGACGCCGAGAAGGCGCTGCGCCTGGGCCTGGTGAACGAGGTGGTGCCGGGCGACCAACTGGAGGAGGCCACCCAGGCGCTCGCGCGGAAGATGGCGTCGCTGCCGCCCTCGGCGGTGGCACTGAACAAGATGGTCGTCAATCGCGTGTACGAACTCGCCGGCTTCCAGCAGGCCCTCAACTACCGGGACGACCCGGTGATCCAGGAACTGGCCAACGCCACCCGAGGTGACACCGTCTCCGCGGAGCGCCTGGCCACCCTGCGCGAACAGGGCTGGGAGGCCTTCAAGCAGCAGCGAGACGCCGCCTTCCGCGAGTAGAGCCGCGTCCGAGGCGTCCCGACACGAAGAACGCCGGGTGGGGGACCACCCGGCGTTCTCGTCGCATCGGGGGGCCCTCGACGGTTACACGTCGAGCCAGAAGTGCATGATGGATTCCGTGCCGGAGCCGTAGCCGCGCGTCCATCGCAGGCCCCGGACGTACGGCTGGAAGGCGCTGAAGCCCGCCGACGACGAGGACTGGGTGGGCACGTAGAACATCATCTCCGCGTTGCGCCGCTGAATGTCGTACAGCAGCGCCGTGCGCGCCTCCGGGTCCAGTTCCACCGCCTGCTTCGCGGCCAGGTCGCTGATGATGGAGTCGTGCACGCGGCCGTGGTTCGCCGGGTCGTCGCCGAAGAGGCGTTCCACGTATCCACCGGGCGTCAGGCTGGACTCCAGGCCGTACACGATCCCCTGGAAGTTCCCCAGGAACGTCTGGGTGATGTACTGGGCGTTGTAGTCCTGCTGCTCGAACGCCAGGTTCAAGCCGCCATCCGCCAACATCTGGCCCTGGGCCTCCGCCAGCCGGCCGAAGGCCGCGCCGTAGCGGTTGTTGGTGAACTGGTACTTGATCTCCTGGTCGCCAACGCCCACGGCGTCGTACAGGCGCCTCGCCTCCTCCAGGTTGAACTCGAAGAAGGCGGAGGACGGCCCCTGCTCCGAGGAGCGCGGGTCGAGCCAGTAGAGCGGGCCGAAGGTGGCCGGCTGCGCGTTGTTCCAGCGGTCGGACGCGTCCAGCCCCGCCTCTCGCAGCGCCGTGGTGTTCGCGGCCAACTCGTTCAGGGAGACGCGGTCCAGCGACATGGAGACGGCCTGCCGGAAACGCTCGTCCCGCCAGGGGGCATCCGGGCTCAGTTCTTCTCCAGAGAAGGCGATCCACGCCATGCCAATGGTGGGCGTGCGCAGCCACTGGAACTCCGGGTTGGAGGCGCGCACCTCCAGGATGTCCTCCGCCGTGATGCTGGCGCTCTCCAGGTTCCCGGCCAGGAACTGCGCCTTGGAGTTCGCGTACTCCGGGATCACGGTGTCCTCGACGCCATCGAGGTACGGCATGCCCTCCAGGTGGTACCCGGGGTGACGGTGCAGGACCGCCTTCACGTCCACCTGGCGTTCCACCTGCATGAACGGCCCGGACCCGATCGGGGTGGCCTGCGGGT
Organism: uncultured Dehalococcoidaceae bacterium; assembly: GCA_964439675.1. GTDB lineage: Bacteria > Chloroflexota > Dehalococcoidia > UBA2979 > UBA2979 > W-Chloroflexi-9. The sequence continues at coordinate 8,152 of CAYTRA010000057.1, read as the reverse complement.
CGAACGAGTCGCCGGCCTCCTTCGGCTGGATCAGCAGCAGGTTCGCGTCCGCGATCGTCTCCAGGAACGTCGGCGAGGGCGCAACGGTGGTGAAGTTCAGCGTGTAGTCGTCGATCGCCTGGACATCCGCGACCTCCGAGAACTGCGTGCGGTTCGGCGCCTCGTCCGCCGTGAGGCGCTGGTAGGAGAACATCACGTCCTCCGTGGTCACCTCGCGGCCGCTCACCGGGGCGATGTCGTGGAACTTCACGCCCTCCTTCAGTTTCACCACCCAGTGCTGGCCGTCGCTGGACTCCGCGCTGACCGCGATGTCCGGCACGGTGCCCAGCTCGAAGGGGTCTCGGTCGGGCTGCGTCTCGATCTTGTAGAGGCGGCTGTAGACGTAGTTCGCGAACGTCTTCGTGGACACGGAGGCGTTCACGTACGGGTCCAGCGTCGGCGGCTCGCCGACCTCGGAGGCGCGGTAGGTGCCGCCGCGCTTCACCTCGCTGCTGCCGCCGGCGTTCGTCGCCTGCGTCATCGGCGTCCCGGTGGCGCTGCCGTCATCCTCGCCGGGGGTGTCCTCGTCGCCACCGCAGCCGACGAGGGCGGCGCCGAGCAATCCCGCACCAGCGAGACTCGCACCGCGGAGCGCGCCTCTGCGCGAGACGCGATGCTTCAACCAGTAGTTGCTGTCCAAAGGGTTCCCTCCTTGCAGGTCGGCCAGGGCGGGCGACCAGTCCCACGCGGAGTGCACTCGCCGCTCGGGGGGCGGAGAGGCGTTGCACAACCGGTTGCGTTCTACAGGAGGGGATCACGTTCGTCAACACACTCGTCATGCCCCGAAGGGGTTCGAGCCAGGACGAACGTGTCCCGGCCGGCGGCCGGGACTACGCAGCGAGGCGACCACGCCCCGCGAGTCGCTTCGGGTCAGGCGATCAGCAGTTCGGCACGGTCGGCGAGGCCGCCACCGACGCGCGCAGCCGGAACTCCCAGTGCACCCCACCATCGAGGCTATCCGGCGCAACCGCCCCCGGGGCGACCTGGCCGAGCAGGCGCGCCGCAGCCTGGCGGCCGTCCCAGCGCGTGTGGTGCACTAGCGCGGAGATCCGAGGGTGCAGCGCAGCCGTGGCAGTGGAATGCATCACAGACAGCAGCGACAACTCGCGCCCCGGCAGTGCCCCTGCGTCCTGCATCCCCGCCAGCGTCGAGGCGAGCAGCACCTCCGAGCCCAGCACGATCGCCGTCACGGCCTCGTGCTGCACGAGTTCGCCCACGATCTCGCCTGCCTCGTCGGGCGTCTCGGCGCGGAACTCGTGCGCGCGCGCTTCGCCGACGGAGTGCAGCGGCGACTCCGCCAGCGCATCCTCCAGCGCATCGCGGCGCGCGGTGTGTCGCTCGTCCTCGATGTCCGAGGCGGCCTCGATGATGGCGATGTGCTGGTGGCCGTTGCGGACCAGCACGCGGAACGCCTCCAGCGCCACGGCGTACTCACCAGACCTGGCGTGCTCGCCCTCCACGCACTGCCGCGCGTCCACTACATCCACGCCCCGACGCCGCAGCGCGCGACGGTGCTCCGCGCCCGTCCCCGGCAGCAGAAGCGCGCCGTCCACGGGGAAGTCCAGCGTCAGCACGTCCTCGACACTTCGAGGGCCCTCGTGATGCAGGGGCGCTTCGCAGAGGATGCCGGAGAACCCGGCGGGCGCCAGCGCAGCGAGCGCGCCGCTCACGAAGTCCGCCGCCCCGGGCGCCGACAGCGAGGGCGTCACGAGGCCCACGGTGTAGGTCGAGCCGGTACGGAAGCCACGAGCGAACTTCGATGGGCGGTAGCCCAGCGAGGTGGCGGCAGCCATGATGCGGCCGCGGGTCTCGTCGGAGACGCGGCCGGTTCCGTTCAATGCTCGGGAGACGGTGGACTTGTCGACCTGCGCCGCGCGCGCGACATCGGCGATGGTGGGGGTGGCGGAAGGTATGACGCTCTCCTGACCTGCCCCCCGGTAGGTTCTTGCGATGTTATCGCTACAAACGATGGTGCCCGTTCGGCACCATAACAAAAGAGTCGCCCGGCTGTCCTGTGTCCCCCGCTGACGACTCGCCACCTCCGGGTGGGCACAGGCTAGGATGCGCGCGCACCGTCAGGAGGACATCCGTGGCCCGACTTGCACCGCTCGCCCTCGATGAGATGACGCCCGAACAGCGCGAGGTGGCCGAGGCCATCGCCGCGGGGCCACGGGGCGGCCTCCGTGGGCCGTTCGAGGCGTGGCTACGCAGCCCCGTGCTGGCGGACCGGGCGCAGAGGCTGGGCGAGTTCTGCCGCTTCAACTCCAGCCTGGCGCCGCACCTTTCCGAACTCGCGATCCTCCTGACCGGCAAGCACTGGTCGGCGCAATACGAGTTCTTCGCGCACGCCCGCCTGGCCCGGCAGGCGGGCCTGCCGGACGACACGATCGAGGCGATCCGCACGGGCGTCCGCCCCACCCTCCGCGACGACCACGAGCAGGCGGTGTACGACCTGGTCACGGAGTACCTCGCGACGCACCGCGTCTCGGACGCCACGTACGAGCGGGCCATCGAGGTGCTGGATGAGCGTGGCGTCGTGGACGTGATCGGCGTGGTCGGCTACTACGGCCTGGTCTCGATGACCCTCAACGTCTTCGAGGTCGGACTGCCCGAGGGCGAACCGCTGCCACTTCCGGAGCCCGGCGCCTAGAGGTGGGGGTGCGTCGCCGCTAGTACCACTCGGTCTCGATGACCTTGGAGGCGTGCGCGGCCAGCGTGGTCAGCAGGCGCTCGTCGTCCTCGCTGAACGGGTGGCCGTCGCGGCGGTCGGTGACGTACAGGGCGCCCCGCACCTGGCCGTGGGCCCAGATCGCCACGCCCACCATCGCCACCATTTCCGGATGGTGCGAAGGGAAGCCGAACGCCTTGGCACTCTGCGAAACGTCCTCATAGCGGACGGGACGGCCGTCGTAGCGCAGTGAGCCGAGGGGGCCATGTCCCTGCGGCGGCGTCCGCAGCCGCATCATCTGCTCACGGTCCAGCCCGGCGACGAAGAAGCCCTCCGTGTGGTCGTGTTCGTCTGTCACGGACAGGGCGGCGTAGCGGCCGCCGGTCAGGTCGCGCGCCAGGTCGCACACGATCTGCAGGGAGTCGTCTGGCTTCCGCTTCGCGGGGAGGGCTCGCGTCCGGCGAGCGAGCGCGCGCAGCGCACGGCGCTCAGGATCTCGCACGATTAGCCGGTCGATCGCTGGACGCACCATCCGGGCCAGCGTATCGCAGCCTCCGCGCGCGGTCAGCCTCGCGAACCTCGGCACTCCTCGCCCACCGAGCGCGGATCTGTGCGTCCCGTCAGTCGAGCGGCATGCCCTCGTGGCGCCTCGCGGCCTCCTCCGGGTCGTCGCGGTGCGGCGGCGGCTGCACCGGCCGCGAGACCTGGAGCCACGGCGCGAGCGCAGCCACGGAGTCGTCCTCGCCACTGCCGCCGTCGACGCCCGCCGCCGTCGAGGACGCCTCGTCCGCCGCGGCGGACGACGAAGGCGGCGCGGGAGCGGGCGCCGGAGCGCTACCGCTCAACGTGGCGGCAAGTCGTTCGTCGTGTTCGGGACGCCCATCGTCGGAAGCCGCATCAGTGAGTAACTCGAACGTCTCCGACGTCTCGTCGGTCCCGTCCTCGATTCCCTCATCGCCCTCGGAGTCCTCGACTACCGACGCCACCGTCGCGGCCTCCGTCTCGGCTTCCTCGAGGTCGTCCTGCGCCTGCTCCTCTGGCGGGACCAGATCCGGGCGGGTCGTGTCGTGCGGGATGCTCGGCTTCGGCGTCGTCACCTCGGCGCGGCCCATGTAGGGCGCGGGCTCGTTGAAGAAGCGGAGCGTGCCCGGCGTCACGGCGATGGAGATCGGCTCGTCCCACGGCGGCGCGGCCAGGTCCCACTCCCAGCGCACCTCGATGAGCCGGTCGCCGACGCGCAGGTCCAGCAGGTACGTGGGCCCCGTGGCGCGGATGCGCTCGATCAGCCCCGTCACGCCGCATCCCAGCCCCGACGACTCCGGCACCCCCAGCATCGCCGAGGGGTGCGCCATGGCCCTCGCGGTCCCGGAGAGCGGGAAGCCGGTCGGGAACTGGATGGCCCCCGCGCCCGGTTCGATGATCCAGGCGCCGTCCACGTCGCCTCGGATGAGCGTGCTGTATCCCACCATCTCCGCCACGCGGATCGAGTTCGGGCCGGCCAGCACGCGCGAGAGTGCGCCCGACTGGAGCAGGCTCCCCTCCGCCAGCACATGCAGGTCGTCCGCCATGCCCACGGCGTCCCGGAGGTCGTCGGTGAAGATCAGGGTGGTGAGCGGGATGGCGCGCAGCACCTCGCGCAAGCGCGCGCGGTAGTCCGGCTTCAGCACCTCGTCCACGTAGAGCGTGGGCGCCTCCAGCAGCAGCACCGCCGGCTCCGGCGCCAGCGCGCGGGCCAGCGCCACGCGGGCGCGCTCGTCGTTGTTCAGCGCGGAGGCCGGTTCGCGTTCGGTGCCGGTCATGCCCACCAGTTCGAGCGCGGCCGCCATGCGGCGCTCGCGGTCGTGCTTCGCCCAGCCCTGCTGCCGCAGGCCGTACAGGACGTTGTCCTGCACCGTGCCGGGGAACATGGGCGCGTCCTGCAACACCACGCCGAGCCGTCGTCGGTGAGGGGGCAGGCCGGCCACGTTGTTGCCGTCCACCAGCACTTCGCCGTCGTCCAGCGGCTCCAGGCCGCACAGCAGGCGCAGCAAGGCGCGCTTGCCCGCGTCCGGCCGCCCGAACACCGCGCCGATGTGCCCGCTCTCGAGGGTGAGCGAGAGCGCCTGCATGCGCGGGTGCCCCCGCACCCGGCCGGTCAGCGACCGCACCTCCAGCGCCGTCATCGCCCCTCCACGGGTCCGGTCACTCGGGCCGCCAGGGTTGCGTGCCGTCGCAACCACTCGCCCAGCGCGAACGCTACCACCCCGAGCGCCGACAGGACGCTCCCGAGCGCGTACGCGACCGCCGGGACCTCCTCGCCCACCGGCGCCGCCGCCAGCAATCCCACCGTCGAGGGCAGCGCCGCGTCCGGCGCCAGCAGCGCGGCCGCGCCCGCCTCGCCGAGCAGCACCGCGCCCACGATGAGCAAGCAGCCGAGCACCGCGCGCAGCGTGAGCCGCCGCTGCCACCGCCACTGGGCAGAGCGCGGCGTCTCGCCGAGGAGTACCGACGCCTCGGTCAGCCTCCGCGCGGAATCCGGCCGCCGCACGGAGGTCAGGACACGGAGCGCCACCGGGAACGCCACCAGCGCGTACACACCGGCCATCACGGCCCATGTCCCCTGCAGGTCCACCCCCAGCCCCTCGGCCACCTCGCGAGTGCCGAGGGCCGCGACGACCGGCGACACGAGCAGCACGAGCAGCAGCAGCCCGATCGGCAGCCCTCGCAGTCCCTCGCGCCACCAGGATCGTCGAGGCGCGGCGACGTACGGCGCCGCCAGCCACGCGAGGGCCGTGGCGACGATGCCCGCAGTGAAGGCGTAGACGAGCGACCACGCGAGGAGGCTCGTGACGCCCTCGCCGGCGAGTTCGGCATCGAGGAAGTCCGCGAACGCGTGCGACTCCCCGGCCGGCACGCGGAACGCCCCGGCCACGAGGGCTACGACTGGCGCCAGCACGGCCGCGCCGAGGGCCACCACCACGAACAGCCCGGCGATCATCGCAGCCGTGATGACACGGCGGGCGCGCGCTGTACGCTCGGTCCACCGCCACGCACCCAGGTACGCCGCCAGCCCGAGCACGAGTTGCATCCCCGCGAGCGTCGAGGCCAGCCCCGCGTCGCCGGCGGTCGCCTCCCGGAACAGCGTCGCCTCCACGGTCCACGTGTCCGCGTCGCCCAGCACCATCACCGTCCCCACGGCGGCCGAGGCGTTCGTAAAGCCGAGGGCCCCCGCGAGGATGACCTGGCGACCGACGGCACGGTAACCGTTGGCGACGGCGGCGCGCCACCTCGGCGCACCGAGCAGCACGGACTGCTCCACCAGTCGCCGGTCAGCGCCGCCCCAGGACGGAGTCACCACCCACACGGTGACGCCGAACGTGAACGCCGCGTGCGCCCAGACCAGCAGCGGCACGGCGTCCACCGCGTCGCCGGTCAGTTCGCGCAGGCCGAGCGCGAACGCAACGCCGGGCACGGCGACCGGCACGAGGAGCGCGTACGTCAGGAGCCCCGCGAGCGGCATCCCCGGCCGGGCGAGGAACCACGAGGCGACGAGGCCGAGCGCGAGCCCGAGGGCAGTCGACGCGAGCGCCTGCGCGAGCGTGAAGAGCAGCCGGTCCCGCGGCTCGCCCGCCTCCACCAGCGCCGTGACCCAGTCGGCGGCTGACGGGGCATCGAGCAGCGCGGCAACGGCCACCGCCATGGAGGCCGCCGAAACCAGCAGGACAGCGGGGAGCGCGCGCAGGAGCAGGTCCCGCCGATCCGCGTTCATCAGCAACAGTCCCAACGAGCCCCGCCCGCGTGATCGTGCGCTACGAACGGTGCCACGTCTAGCCCTCGCTCGCACGCGCGGGCGAGGACGGGCTCGGGAGGCTGGCCAAGCCGGGGAGCCTACTCCAGGTTGCGCAGCCGCGAGACGAAGACCCACGCGCCCAGCGCGATGATCACGAGGGCCGCCGAGGTGCTGCCGAGGGCGACGCGCGGCCCCACCGCCTCCGCGAGCATGCTGGTGAGGAAGGAGCCGAACTGAGACAGGCTGAACTGGAGCATGTAGATGCTCATCACCCGCCCTCGGTAGGCGTCGTCCACGTAAGACTGGACCAGGACGTTGGAGAGCGACTGACGCATCGACTGGCCCACGCCCATCACCAGCATGAAGCCAGCCATCATCCAGACGCTGGTCGAGAGCGTGAAGGCCAGCATGAGCATCAGCCCCTGGAACGCCGAGCCCAGCAGGAACAGGCTGCCTCGACGTTTCGTGGTCACCGAGGCGATGGTGAGCGCACCGGCCAGCGAGCCGATGCCGCTGACGCTCTGCAGGATCCCGAGCGCGTCCGCCTGCGCGCCCAGCACGTCCTGCACGAACCCGGCCAGCAGGAACATGTACGGCATGGCCGTGATCACGATCATGACGTTGATGGTGAGCAGCGGCCCGATCACCGGGTGCCGCACGATGTAGCCGGCGCCCTCCCGCATGTTCGCCAGCGACGCCTTCACCTCCCCGCGGATGCTGCCCGCGGAGGCCACCTCGGAGCGCGTTTCCGGGACGCGGGTCAGGAGCAGGCTGGCGAAGAGGTAGAGGCCGGCCATCAGGAAGAAGACCCACGCCGCCCCGGCCAGCGTCAGCAGGAACCCGCCCGCCGCCGGCGCGAAGAGCCGCATGGTGTTCATCCCGGCCGCGTTCAGCGCCACTGCGTTCATCAGCCGGTCCTCGCTCACCAGCGAGGGGAGCAGCGCCTGCCGCGAGGGCATCATCAGCGCCATGGTGCATCCCTGGATGACGGAGACGATGAACAGGTGCTCGAAGGAGAGGATGCCCGCGAAGGCCAGGCCGCCCAGCACGACTGCGTTCATGGCGTTCACGAACTGACCGACCTGGATCGCCCACTTCCGGTACGGGATCCGGTCGGCGATGGCGCCACCCACGAGCGAGAGCATGAGGCCAGGCACCGCGTTCGCCAGCGAGATCGTCCCCAGTGCCGCGTACGAGCCGGTCAACTCGAAGGCCAGGTACGCGCGGACGACCATCTGCATGTTCATGCTGGCCATCTGGCCGAGCATGGACAGGAAGAACGCCCGGAACCGCTGGTCCTGCATCGAGTCGAACGTGCGGAGCGAGGTGATGCGCGAGCCGCGTCCGCCACGTGGCCGTCGAGGCGGCTCGCCGTCGCCGCCGACCCCCGGCGCGGGTGCGACCTCGATGCTCCCGCCGTCGCGCGGAGGCGGCATGTCCGCGACGCGGTCCGAGACGCTCTTGCTCACCGAGGGCCTTCCAAGAGGGCTACTACACGAGGGGAGTCTCTGGGGCCGAGAGGGCTGCCAGGACAGGGGCGGTAGTAACCCTGACGTTTACGGCAAGTTCTGACCGTACACCCGGTCCGGCCACAGTGTCACGCGGAAGACGCCCCCAGGGAGGGCGACCATCAACACACGCGATAACGGGACCGGGGTGGTCTCTCCCCTTAGGCC
>CAYTRA010000056.1:0-10541 GCA_964439675.1 uncultured Dehalococcoidaceae bacterium | reverse complement strand
CCCGTACTTGAGGATCATGGTGTTGAACAGGTCGATGAGGGTATCCGCCACCTGGGACGGATCGATGCCGGCTTCGCGCAGGGCGGGCAGGTTGGTGATCTTGATGCCGTCCAGGTAGTCCATGGTCAGCACGCGCCGCGTGGTGAGCGACCAGTAGATGCCGGGGATCACCACGTCGTCCCGCTCATCGAGGCGTGCCGCGATCATTTCGGCGGCGCGGCCCTCGTGGATGAAGTTGACCTCCTCCGGGGCGTTGCGCTGCATCTCCTGCGCGATGGGGCGGAAGTCGATCACAGTCTCCAGCCGCGCCCAGATGCGGGACAGCAGGTCGATGACCTCCAGGTCCCACTTCACGATCTTCTCGATGCCGGGGTACTGCACCTTCACGGCCACGTCCGTGCCGTCGTGCAGGCGGGCGCGGTACACCTGCGCCAGTGAGGCGGCGGCGATCGGCTGCGGGTCGAACTCCGCGTAGAGGTCGGCCACCCGGCCGCCGAGTTCGTCCTCGATGACCGGGCGCATCTCCTCCCATGGGCGCGGGGGCACGCGGTCGTGGACGAGCGAGAGGATGCGCACGTACTCGTCCATCAGGATGTCCGCGCGGCTGCCCAGGAACTGGCAGGTCTTGATGATCAGCCCCTGCTGCTTGATGGCGCGCCGGACGATGGACTCGGCGGCGTCGCGGTGGAAGCGGTGCGTGGCCTCCGTCATGGCCTCCACGCCGAAGATGCGGCGCTTCAACCGCAGCCAGCGCCACTTCACCCACAGCCAAGCCACGGTGAGGGTGAGCGGGACGAGGCGACGCAGCCGTCCGTACGGCGGCCTCGACGGCATCGCGACGAGTTGGCGTTCGGGCGTGGGGAGGGGCGCCGGTGCATCCATCGGGGGCAACCTCGCGTGGTGTGGGGTCGTCGGGAGTTCGGTGGAGGTGAGGGGCACCTTCCACGATACCGCCCACTCGGGCTGGAGGCAGTCGTTGAGGGGCTGAGGGATCTTGGGCCCCCGGGAGAAGGCCTGTCGCGGCCCTGTCGCTGCGGGGCCGGCGTCCGTAGGATGGCGCCGTGGCGTTCTTCAATCCGTTCCGGCCGTCCTACCTGCAGGACCCTTACTCCTCGTTGCGCCGTCTGCGCGAGGAGGAGCCGGTCTTCTACTGGCGTGAGCAGGATGGCTGGGTGCTCACCCGGCACGAGGACTGCTCCCGCGTGCTGCGGGACTCGGATGCGTTCTCGTCGGACCCGAGCAAGGCGCGCGGGGGCCTCGGGCAGTTCGTGGCGCGCGGACGCGCGCTGTCGCCGCTGCAGGGCGCGCCGCTGATCGGCGCGGTCGACGCGCCCGTGCACACGCGCCTTCGCGCCATCGTGAACCGCGCCTTCACGCCTCGGGTGATCGAGGGCGAACGCGATGTCATCCGGCAGACGGTGGCGACGCTGCTGGAGCGCGGTGGCGACCCCCTGGATGCGGTGCAGGTGCTGACGCAGCCGTTGCCCGTCACGGTGATCAGCGACCTGCTGGGGCTGGCCCCGGACGAACGCGAGCCCGTCCGCCAGTGGGCGCAGGCCCTGATGAGCGTGCACAGCGATCCGGACGCGTCGTCCCAGGCACGCCGGGCCGCCTCCGAGGCCGCGATGCGCTTCCGCACGTTCCTCGCGGAGTATCGAGACAAGCACGGGCCGGAGTACGACAGCCGGTTGTTCACGATCCTGGTGGAGGCGGAGTCGGCCGGCGATCGGCTCTCGCCGGAAGAGCTGCTGGCGTTCGCGGTGTTCCTCTACACCGCCGGTTCCGGCCCCACGGCGATGATGCTGGGCAACGTGATCACGCACCTGGTCCAGCACCCGGACGCCCTCGATGCCGTGCGCGCGGATCGGTCGCTGCTGCGCGCCGCCATCGAGGAGTCGCTTCGCTACGACAGTGCGACGCACGTGCTGCTGCGCTACTGCGTGCTGGAGCGCCAGATCGGCGGGCGCACGGTGAAGCCGGGGGACACCGTGTACGTGGTGGTCGCCGCCGCACACCGCGACCCGGAGGTCTTCCCGGACCCGGACCGCTTCGACCTCCATCGCGACATTGCAGGCGGGAGTCTGCTCTCGTTCGGCGCCGGCCCGCACTTCTGCCTGGGCGCACCGCTGGCCTACCTGGAGGGCGAAGAGATGCTGAACGCGCTGCTGGACCGCTTCCCGCGCCTGTCGCTCACCCGCGAGGGCGCGAGGATTGGGGCGGGCCTGCTGCTGCGAGGGCCGGAGCGCCTGATGATCACGGGGCGCTAGGTGGCCTACTTCAACCCCGCCCGGCCCTCCTACGTCTCCGACCCGTACCCGGCGCTCCACCGCCTGCGCGCGGAGGCGCCGGTCTTCCGCTCCCGGGAGCATGACGCATGGATCGTCACGTCCTACGACGCGTGCGTGGAGGTCCTCCAGAACTACGAGGTCTACTCCTCCGCCGTGGCAGAGGCGCCGGGGCGGCTGGGCGACCGGGTGCGACGCGTGAAGCGCGGCTCAGTGCTGGGCGACGCACCGCGCATCGGCCAGCAGGATCCGCCGGTGCACGCCCGCCTGCGCAGCGTCGTCGCGCGCGCGTTCACGCCTCGACGCGTGGAGGCGATGCGCCCGGCCATCGAGGCGCACGTGGCCGCGCTGCTCGACCGCGTGGAGCGCGGCCGGCCGTTCGAGGCGATGCGCGGCTTCTGTGCGCCGCTGCCGGCCGCGGTGGTGGCGGCGCAACTCGGCGCGCCGGAGGAGGACCGGGCGCAGGTGCTGGGCTGGGCGCGCGACCTGATGCAGGTGGAGGGCGCCGACCTCTCGCGGGAGCGCCGACAGCAGGCTATCGAGGCGCGCGACGGGCTGCTCGACTACCTCGGACGGGTGGCGGCCGGCGAGACGGGCGATCCTGACTCGCTGCTGGCCGCGATGGCTCGGGCCGAGGCGGAGGAGGAGCGGCTGGAACTGCCGGAACTCCTCGCGCTGGTCATCGATCTCTCGCTCGCGGGGAACGACAACACGAGCAACCTCGTCGGCAACGGCATCCTGGCGCTGTCCGCGCACCCGGAGCAGCAGGCGCTGCTGCGCGAGCGCCAGGACCTGCTGCCGCGGGCCGTCGAGGAGATCCTTCGGTACGACTCGCCTCAACAGGCGACGGCGCGCTTCGTCGCGCCCGATGTCGGCGAGGTATCGCTCGCCGGCCAGCGTCTGCAACCGGGCGACGTGGTGATCGTGATGCTGGGCGCGGCCAACCGTGACCCCGCCGCGTTCGAGGACCCCGACCGCTTCGACATCACCCGCGAGGGCCCTCGCAACCTCGCGTTCGGCCTCGGGCCACACTTCTGCATCGGCGCGCCGCTGGCTCGCATGGTGGGGGAGGCCGCCATCGGCGCGCTGCTCGCGCGCTTCGCGCCGTTGCGGCTCGTGGAGGGCATCCCGGTCCGACACGCCCCCGACTGGATGGCCCGCAGCGCACGAGTGATCCCGATCGACGCCGGCACGATCGATACGGGCTCGTCGCTGGACACGTAAGGGGCCTCCGGTACGCTGAGATCGTGACCACAGCACCCGTCTTCAACCCCTTTGTCCCCTCCTTCAAGCGGAACCCGTACCTCCAGTACGCCCGCCTGCGCGAGGGCGATCCCGTGCACCGAAGCCAGGCGCTGCAGTCCTGGGTGCTCACGCGCTACGAGGACTGCGTGGCGGTCACGCGCGACCACGAGACGTTCTCCTCGGACGCTCGGTACGCGCGAGGGCAACTGGCGGAGGCGCTCCAACAGCAGCGGCGGGAGTCGCCGCTGCCGGATGCGGACACGATCCTGGGCCTCGACCCGCCGAAGCACACCAAGATGCGGGCGATCGTGAGCCGCGCGTTCACGCCTCGACGGGTGCAGGAGCTGCGGCCGCACATCGAGGGGATCGCCGCGACGCTGCTGGACGAGGCGGGGGACCGCTTTGACCTGATGACAGAGTTCGCGCAGCCGCTGCCGGTGATCGTGATCGCGGAGTTGCTGGGCGTCTCCCCGGCCGACCGGTCGCAGTTCAAGGCCTGGTCGAACGCCGTCGCGGAGACGACGAACATCGTGCAGTCCGCCGAGACGGTGGAGGCCGCCCGCCGCGCGACCCTGGAACTGATCGACTACTTCAACCGCGTGATCGATGCCCGACAGGCATCCCCAACGGACGACCTGATTTCCGCGCTCGTCACGGCCGAGGTGGATGGCGAGCGCCTGCGGCGGCCGGACCTCCTCGCGTTCTCGATCCTGCTGCTGATCGCGGGGAACGAGACCACGACGAACCTGGTGGGGAACGGCCTTGCGGCGCTGCTGGACCACCCGGAGGCGATGGCGCGTCTGCAGGGCGAGCCAGACCGCATCCCAGACGCCATCGAGGAGATGCTGCGCTACGACAGCCCGGTGCAGGGCCTGGTGCGCTTCCCCACGCGCGACGTGGAGTTGCGAGGGCAGCGCATCGGCGTGGGCGATGTGGTGCTGTGCCTGATCGGCGCCGCGAATCGCGACGCGCGCGTGTTCCCGGAGCCGGACACGTTCGACATCGACCGCGAAGAGCGGCGACACCTCTCGTTCGGGCAGGGCGTCCATTACTGCCTGGGCGCGCCCCTGGCCCGGCTGGAGGCGGACGTGGCCTTCCGCGCGCTGCTGGGCCGCTACCGCGAGATCCGCCCCGGCGAGGGCGGCGTGGAGCGGGGCGGCACCATGCTGCTCCGCGGCCCGGCCGCGTTCCCGCTGGAGGTCACGCGCTAGCGCACAGTACGCTCGGCCCGTGCTCGCGGCTGCCTCGAAGCGGCGGCTCGCGCCTCGGAGGAACGCCGTGCCGTACGACCCTGACAACGTGTTCGCCCGCATCCTGCGCAACGAGATCCCGAGCGACCGCGTGTACGAGGACGCGGAGTTCGTCGCGTTCCGCGACATCGCTCCCGCCGCTCCGGTACACATCGTCGTCATCCCTCGTGGCGAACCGGTCACGACGCTGGACGAACTCACCGAGGTCGACGCCGGGATGGTGGGGCGCCTCGTCCTGACGGCCACCAGGATCGCTCGGGAGCAGGGGCTGGCGGAGCGCGGCTACCGCCTGGTGGTGAACTGCAAGGAAGACGGGGGACAGACCGTCCCGCACCTGCACCTGCACATCCTGGGCGGGCGCCCGCTCGGCCCGATGGCCTGACGACAGCCCGCTTCCGTCAGGTGGCGGGGCTTGTCAGTCACGCGTTGACGGGCCCATGATGCGCGAGGCGCCGCTCCCACCGGTCAGGGTGCTCCCTGATACGCCATTCTCCTCGGCTCGATAGGGTGGGTTCAGCGCGCCAGGCGGGGAGTTCGCCGAGTGACCGCAGACCCCATCACGTCCCAGTCGATCTCATCGAGCGCTTCGCCCCCATCGAGGGACGCCGGTGCTACCTCGTGGCCCGACACGCCTGTCCCGGCGGACCCGGTCGCCCTCGCGGACTCGCTGTTCTACTCCGTCTCGCACGACCTGCGGTCGCCGCTGCTGACCATGTCGCTGTCGGCGGACCTGATCACGGATGCCCTGGAGCGGCTGCCTGAGTCGGCCAGCGGGTCGGTCGCCATCGCGCTGGACGCGATGCGCCACGGGGCGAAGGACATGGAGCGCATGCTCCAGGCGCTGACGCTGCTCTCCCGTGCACGGCGTCGCTCGATCCGCCCGTCGCGAGTGAACCTGCAGGTGATCCTGGGCGGGCAGGTGGTGATCTCCGACGTCTCCGACCTGGAGCACGTGGAGGTCGCCGTGGACCCCGTCCCGGTGCTCGACATCCTCGATGCGCTGGCGACCACGCGACCCCTCGACGTGCACGCACGCCTCGAGGATGGCGGCGTGGTGCTGGACTGCGAGGGCGTCACGGACGCGGTGGACGCAGAGGATGCGGAGGACGCCGAGAGCGACACATCGCCGTTGGAACTCCTCGTGGGGTCGTTGCACCACCATGCGGGGACCGTGCTGGAGACGCTGGCGGAGTCACAGGTGCTGCTGGAGCGACAGGGTGGCACGGTGCGCTGCCGGGGTGGACGGCTGCTCGTCTGGCTGCCGCTGGCGGCTCCCGCACGGGGCGGCGACTAGGTGTCGTTCACCCGCCCCGTCGTGATCGTCGACGACGACCTGGACCACGCGGTCATTGCGCGCACGGTGCTTGCCGCGGTAGCGCCGCTGGCCCCTGTCACCACGCTGACCGACCCGCGCGGCGTGGACGCGCGACTCGCCGAGGTGGACTCGGACGCGCTGGTCCTGATCGATCGCGTGCTGGACGTGGAGGAGTCGTACCCGCTGATCCGGCGGGTCGCCTCGGTGCGTCCGGATCTGCGGTTCGTGATGCTGTCCGCTGCGCTGTCCGCCGAGGACGCGGAGCGCGCCATCGAGGCGGGCGCGATGGGCAGCGCGGAGAAGCCCGGTTCGCTCTCCGGCTGGCGCACGCTCTTCGAGCGGCTGCTGCAGGAGGCGGAGGATGCGGCCCGCCCGTCCCACGCGAACGATGGCGCCGCCTAGGCGTCTCCACGCGGCGATGGCTCGGTACTATGGGGGCGCGTCCACAGAGGACAGCACGGGGCGTGTAGCTCAGCGGCCCAGAGCAGTCGGCTCATAACCGATCGGTCCCGGGTTCGAATCCCGGCGCGCCCACCATCCAGCACCTCTCCATGAGAGCCGGGAGACATCGTGCGAGACGACCTGCGCGCCCTCCTGGCCAGTCGCGCGCCTCGAGAGATCCCGCTCGGCGATCTGCGGCCGTCCGCCGTGATGCTGCTGCTGGTCGGCGAGGCCGGACAGGAGCGCGTGGTCTTCCAGGTGCGGACGCAGACGGTCCGGCACCACAAGGGGGAGATCTCCCTCCCTGGCGGTCGGCGCGATGCCGGCGACCCCTCGTTCCTCCACACGGCGCTCCGCGAGACGCACGAGGAGGTGGGCATCCCGCCAGAGGCGGTGACGGTGCTGGGCGCGCTGGACGACGTGGTCACCGTGGGTTCGGCGCACCTCGTGCGGCCGTATGTCGGCCTGGCGGCGCCGGGCGTGCGCCCCTCGATCACCGCGCACCGCGAGGTGCGCGAACTGCTGGAGGTGCCGCTTGCGCACCTGCTGGCGGAGGAATCGCGCGTATGGAAGGTGGTGGAGCAGGACGGCGAGCCACAGGCCACCCGCGCCTGGGAGTACCAGGGCCACGTCATCTGGGGCGCCACCGCACGAATCATGGGCCAGTTCCTGGACCTCCTGCAGGGCGCTCCCGAGGGCGCACGCCACGGCACACCCCGTGGCGCCGAGGCGGGCCGATGACCCTCATCCTGGTGCGCCACGCGGAGTCCACCGGGAACACCGGCGGCACGATCCAGGGATGGACCGACACCGAACTGACCGAGGTCGGCCGCACCCAGGCGGTCGCCGTCGGCCAGCGCCTCGGCGGGCTACCGCTCGTCGCGGTGTACTCGAGTCCCCTCGCGCGGGCTCGCGATACTGCGGGCGCGATCGCCTCCGCCGCCGGCCTGCCGGTGACAGCCATCGAGGACCTGCGCGAGCGCCACTACGGGCAGGCGCAGGGCCTCACGTGGGCTGAGGCATCCGAGCGCTGGCCGGCGCGGGCGGCGCACGACCGCGACTGGGCCACCGCCGTCCCCGAGGTCGAGTCGCTCGCGGCGCTACGTCAGCGCGCGGTCGCGGTCGTGGAGGGCTTGCTCGACCGGCACGCGGACGACCTCGCGGTGTGCGTGAGCCACGGCGGGACGCTGGTGCAGGTGATCGCGCACCTGTTCGGCCTGCCGGTCGACGTGTGGCCCCGCATCCGCATGTCCAACACCTCGGTGACAGTCGTCGAGGGCGACTCGAAGACGCCGGTGGTGCGGACGCTGAACGACATCTGCCACCGGGAGGATCGCGAGCGCGCCTCGACGCTCGCGCTGTAGCCGAGGGCGGACCGGCTGTCCGGGGGCTAGGTCAGCAGGCTGCGGCTGGCGACGCGGATCGAGGCAGCCTCGGCGAAGGCGAGCGCTTCCTCTGCCTCGCGCATGAGGCCGGCGGCCGTCACCTCGTCGTCCGGGAAGGAGGCGATGCCGGTGCGCAGTTCCTGCCCGATCAGTTCTTCGCCCACGGCAACGATCTTCTCCGCCACCACCTGGGCGCCCTCCACGCCGGTCTCCGGCAGCATGGCGGCGAAGCGCGCGCCGTCCATGTGGATAAGCGTGTCCACCACGCGCAGGCGCGCCAGGAAGTGTTGCGCGAGTTCCGCGATGGTGGCCTCTGCCTGCTGTTTGCCCACGCGCTGCACGTACTCGGTCCACTCGTCCGGGCCGATCATCAGCAAGGTGAACGGACGGCCGTAGCGCCGAGCGCGTTCCACCTCTTCGTTCAGCAGCCGGTCCGCGTGCGCGCGCTTCGTCGCGCCCGTGCGAGGGTCGACCGCCTCGATCTCCTCGATGACGCGCGCGCGGGCGGTGAGTTCGGCGTCGTAGGCCAGGAGAGCGTTGCGCAGGAGGTCGCCGATGATCGCCGTGAAGACGATGGCGAACGCGCCGGCTGCGGCCGCCGGGAGGTAAGGGGCCTCCGGGTCGGCGCCGTCCGCGACCGCGCGGACGCCCTGGACCGCGGCGTAGCCGGCCGCGGCCAGCGCCGCGAACACCAGGTGGCTCGCCGGGAACGGGCGGAGGATGGACAGCCCCGCGGTGAGGGCCACCAGCGCCGCACCGACGGCGGCCGTGTCGCGCTCGGGGTCCAGGACGGTGACGCCGCCTACCGCGAGGGCGAGCCAGACCGCCAGCATCACGACGCGGATCCAGATCTCGCGTGTGTACTCGCTCACGCCGTCACCTCCGCGGCCCTGTCGACACGATCATGGTATCGCCGGGCCTGTCACGGCGTAGAGGCGGTAGTCGCCCGCCTCGAAGGCCAGGGACAGCGACGGTGCGCCGTTCATGAACACGCCCTCGTAGGCGCGCTCGATGCGGCCCGGGCCCTGGTCCGGGAGCGGTCGGCGGGTCAACACGTAGCCCGCGCTTCCGAACGGCTCGAAGAGCGTGGCCTCCTCGCCGTGGCTCGCGTCCGTCTGGAACAGCGACAGGTCGCCGGCAGCCAGCATCACCGAGGCGTGCCGGGAGATGTCCGCCACCACGTCACCTCCGCCGGCGTTCACCCGGATGAGGTCCGCCATCTGCTGCGCGTCCGCAGGCACCGAGGCGGCTGCCGGCACGCTCCGGGTGCGCACGGCTTCCTCGAGCGCTTCCGCAGGCGGGTCGGTGGCCGGCATCAGCACGATCACCCACGCGGACACCGCCGAAGCGGCGACCAGCGCGGAGCACCATGCGAGTTGCGCTCGGCGTCGAGGCCGCTCGTAGGCGCTGGGTTGCACACCGCCTGTGATACGTCGCTCGCGGTGCGCGAGCAGCGCGAATGCCGGGACGACCGCGACAAAGAGGTGGGGGACGTGCGCCTGGCCGTGACCGCTGAAGAGTGCGACCGCCTCCGGCAGCACGACCGAGCCGGCCACCAGGGCGAGCGCCATGCGGCCTCGGTTGCCCTCGTAGATTCCGAGCGCCGCCGAGGCGACCACGGAGAGGACAGAGAGCGGGGCGATCAACAGCGTCCAGCGGCCCACCCACGCGGCCGTGCCCAGCACGTCGCGCCGGAGCGCCTCGGTGCGCTGGATGACCTCGATGTCCTCCGCGCCCAGGCGGGAGAGGTCCGCCGCCTGCCGCAGGTAGCCGAACAACTCGCCTTGCGGGAACCAGGCGACCAGCGTCCACAGCCCCACGACGAAGACCACCGGGACGGCGAACGCCAGCGCCGTCGCCCGTGCGGTCTCCTCCTCGTACGTCTCGCGTTCCTGCTCGCGGCCGACCCACCAGAACGCCCAGCCGGCCACCGCCGCGACCACCAGCACGTTGTATCGCAGCAGGAACGCCACCCCGACGATCACGCCGATGACCACCACCGAGGCGACATCGCGGCGCTCGACCCACTCGCCGAACTGCCAGATCGCCACGAGCATCAGAGAGGCGTAGACCATCTCCGGCAGCCCGAGGACGCCGGCGTACACGAGCAGCGGGTTCAGCGCGAAGGCCGCGACGAACAGGACCGAGGCGCCCGAGGTGAGGCCGGCGCTCCTCGCGAGGGTGCCCGCGACGAAGACGGACACGCCGGAGCCGGCCGCCGTGGTGAGGGCCGCCGTCAGGCCGTGCTCGCGCAGGCTATCGATGCCTCCGAACGGCACCGCGAGCGCGGTCAGCAGCGGCGGCCGGTCGAAGCCGAACGCGACGAGCGAGGTCTGGAAGCCGTCCCAGATCAGGCCGACGCGCACCGTACGCGCGACCGCCTCGGAGGTGGTCAGGCCGAGTTCGCCCACCAGGTACCAGGCGAGCGCGCCGTAGAGCACGGACGCCATGGTCGCCGCGAACTCCAGCCGGCCGTAGCGCAGGGCGAGCAGCGACTCGCGTCGAGGCGCCTGCCGCCCACCGAGGCGGGACCCGAGCTGCAACGACGACACCTAGTGGCCCTCGTCGATCCCGGCCGGGACGACCTCTACGATCTGGGCGTCATCGCGACGGCAATGCA
>CAYTRA010000055.1:0-10615 GCA_964439675.1 uncultured Dehalococcoidaceae bacterium | reverse complement strand
AGCAGCGCATCCGCGAACTCACCGGCCTGGCGGAAGTGGCGCGCACCATGCAGTCCGGCGCCGACGTGGAGCGGCTCTACAACGGCTTCGCGACGGCCCTCTACCACCTGCTCCCGTACACCCACCTCTACATCGCACGCGTGGACGACGCCGCACGACTGGTCGAGGTGCCCTCGTTCGGCCCTCGAGGCCGGCCCTCGTCTCCGCCGCTCGCGCGCCCGGACGATGGCTCTCACCCGTGGTTCGCCTCGCGCGCGCCGATCACGTGGCGCAGCGGGGAGGGCGAAGCGCCCGGCTTCGTGCCCTCGGATGCGCGGTACGCCGTGGTCGTGCCCATGCGTCCCAAGGGGCAGATGCTCGGTGTGGCGGTCGTCTCCGTGCCCCGGCCCCTCCGGAGTGACCAGGTCCACATCGTGGAGCAGGCTGTCGAACAACTCTCGTTGGCCCTCGACGGCGCGGCGCTGTACCAGCAGGCCACGGCGCGGGCGTCCCACATCCAGGCGCTGAGCAATCTGGCGCGCATCGTGGCGTCCGTGGTCAACCTGCGGGAGGCGTTCGCCGCGTTCTCGGAGGAGGTGCGCTGGCTGATCCCCTTCGACCGGGCGGTCATGTTCCTCCTCGACGAGTCCGGCGCCACGGTCGAGCCCTACGCGACCTACCCGGAGGAGGACCGAGCCCTCGGCCCCGTCCCCACCGCCGGATCCGTCGCCAGCGTCCCCATCGAGGCGGGCGCGGCGGTCACCATCCGGCGCGACGACCCTCGATACGCCGGGCTGGACTGGACACTGCTGGGCGAGGGTGCGCGCGAGGTAGCGGCGGTCCCCGTGCGCCACGGCGAGCGCACCACGGCGGTGTTCGCCCTGGTGAACAACAACGACGGCGACTACGCCACCAGCGAGCTGGACGCGCTGGAGGAGGTGGCCGGCCTGCTGGCCGTCACCATCGAGCGGCTGCGCCTGTACGAGCAGGCAGACCACAGCGCCAAGCATGACCTGCTCACCGGCCTGCCGAACTACCGCTACCTGCAGGAGCGCCTGAGCGACCTCCGTGCCGGCATCTCGGAGGACGGGCGCAGCGCGGTCATGGTCATCGACATGGACAACCTCAAGGCGTTCAACGACATGCTGGGCCACGAGACCGGCGACCGCGTGATCGAGGTGGTGGCGCGCGAGTTGCGGGCAGCGTGCCGGCAGGAGGACTTCGTCGCCCGCACGGGCGGTGATGAGTTCGTGGTCGTGATGGAGGGCGTGGGCGCGGAGGCAGCGGCCGTGGTCGCCGACCGCGTCCACGAGGCGCTCCACGACGCGCACCTGGAGATCGAGTCGGCCCCGGCGCGCATCGGCGTCTCGATCGGCGTGGCGGAAGCGCCCACGAACGCGCAGACCACCGGCGAACTGCTCCAGGTAGCGGACCAGGCGATGTACGAGGCAAAGTTCGGCGGCGGCCAGCGCACCCGCACCGCGCGGGCCCACCAGGGCAGCACCGAGGAGCCTCGACGCCTCCGAGGGCGGGAGGTGCGCCTGACGGAGACGCTGCTCCGTGCGCTCACGGGCGGCGCGTCCCTGGACGAGGCCGCGGCGATCAGCACCGCGACGCGATGGCTGGGCACCATCCTGGTACGGCTGAACACACCGCCCGAGGTGATCCCCAACCTGCGCCTGGTGGTCGCGGCACAGGCCTCAAGGCGTCTCGCCTCACCTCGAGGGGACCGCGACCAGTCCCTGGCGAACTACCTGGTGGGGCGGATCCGGCAGGACTGGCGGGACATGGACCGCCAGGCCGCGGAGACGGTGACGCTGCTCATCCCGGCCCTGCTGGACATTGCGTGGCTGATGCTGCCGCGCCCCGCGGGCGAGGGCCTGACCGCCGAGCGGGCGCTGGCGCGGTACACGGAGACATACCCACACGCCGCCATGCACCAGGCGTGGCCAACCATCGAGGAAGTCGTACGCACCAACATGGACCGGCGGGGGCGCGAGGCAGCGTAGGGGGCCGCGGGGCGGAAGGATGGTCGGGGAGCGCGGATTTGAACCGCGGGCCTCTGCGTCCCAAACGCAGCGCTCTGCCAGACTGAGCTACACCCCGACGGTGCCTGCCGTGTCTACATCTTCGCTGAGGTCGCGCCGTTCGTCACCTCGGAACGAGCCGCGTCGCTAGTCGCGACGACGCGCGACCCCTCGGATCTCGTCGACGCACGTGACGCCCTCGGCGACGCACCACGCCTCGAACTCTTCCAGGATGCGCCAGGGGGCGGCGGGATCCAGGAAGGTGGCGGTGCCGATCTGCACGGCGCTCGCCCCCGCCATCACGAACTCCACCACATCGATGCCGGTCATCGCTCCACCCGAGGCGACCACGGGGATGTCCACCACGGACGAGGCCAGGTAGACGTTCCGCAGCGCGATCGGCTTCACCGCCGGCCCCGAGAGCCCTCCGAAGCCGGTGGCGAGCACCGGTCGGCGCTTCCGTACGTCGATGGCCATCGCGGGGATGGTGTTGGAGACCGTCAGGCCCTGCGCGCCGGCGGCCTCGACGGCCATCGCGATCGGCCGGATGTCGGAGACGCTGGGAGTGAGTTTCACCAGCATCGGTAGCGTGGAGTTGGCGGCGACTTCCTTCACCACCGCCGCCGCCTGCTCCGGCACCTGCCCGAACTCCAGGCCGCCCGCCTCCACGTTCGGGCAGGAGACGTTCACCTCCAGGGCTGCCACGCCCGGGACGCCCTCCAGGCGGGCGGCCAGGCGGCCGTAGTCCTCCAGCGTCTCGCCCATGATGTTGACGATGGCCGGGGTGTTCCAGCGCTCCCACACCGGCGCTACGGTCTTGATGAGGGCGCTCACGCCAATGTTCTGGAACCCGATCGAGTTGAGCATCCCCGCCGGCGTCTCCGCCGTCCGAGGCGTCATGTTCCCTCGACGCGGTCGCAGCGTGGTGCCCTTGGAGACGATGGCGCCCAGCGCCTCGATGTCGTGGTGCTTCGCCAGTTCCAGGCCGTTGGAGAAGGTGCCGGACGCCGTCATGATCGGATTGCGCAGGCGCAGTTCCGTCTTGTGACGCGGGGCGAGGTTGACGCTCAGGTCCATGAGACTCCCGGGATCGCCTCCATGATACGGGCCACGACGCGGTACGTCCGAGCAACCCTCGAACGCGTCGGCGGGCATGAAGAAGGGCGGCCCCCGGAGGAGCCGCCCCTTGTTGTCTCGGACGGGTCCGAGGCGGCGAGTCGCTTAGGACTCGTCCGCCAGGGAGTACTCCTCCGTCTTGGAAGAGCGGTAGGAGCGGTTCAGGTCGTTGCGGAGCGTGTTGGTCTGCTCCCACATGACCTGTTCCGTCGAGTTCGCGAACGACTTGCGCGCGCCACAGCGCTTGCAGACGCCGCCGCTCTCACGGCCATTCGGGCTGTCGATCATCCAGTGGTGAACGCACTTACCCTTGGCCACCGGCTTGGTTTCACGGTTCTCGGTCTTCGACTGAGTCGTGGCCTGGCTCATGATCTGTTCTGTCCTCCGAAGCGGTGACGACACCCCGCAGTGTGCAGCCTGTCGTCGCGTCCGCGCTTTCCGACCTCTCTCAGGGGCCGGCCCGGGTCTGCACTTTCCCGTTGGGAACCGCATGATCCCGCTGCCACCCCGGGAGGGTCAATGTTGTTGTGTTAAATAAGTGCCCAACTTCGCTAATCGCGGGTAAAGGGTGCGTTGCACCGTGGATCAGCCGCCCGGCGCGCGCCTCGGATGCCCACGTTTCGCCCTGGGGATCCCCTCCGTATACTTGGAAGAGGCACACTGTGGCGCGCTGGACGCGAGCCCCAAAGCCCCATCAGGCACTCCCGTTGTCAATCAGATAACGCTTCAGTCCTGCGGATGGTTCCCGCGTCCACCACTTCTCGTGGCGCGCGCTTGTTTACGTAAGGATCGTGATCTTGGTCGACCAGAACGCGGTGCTGTCCGCGCTCAAAACGGTGCAGGACCCGGAACTCCACCGGGACATTGTTTCGCTGAACATGGTGCGCAACCTCTCGGTAGAGGGCGGGAAGGTCGCGTTCGAACTCGTCCTCACCACCCCCGCCTGCCCCCTTCGCGAGACCATCGACCATGACGTCCGCCAGGCCCTGGGGGGCATCGGCGGCATCGAGGAGATCGACATCGACTGGGGCGCGGAGGTGCGCTCCACCTTCCGCGAGGGCGGCCCGAAGCCGATCCAGGGTGTCCGTAACGTGATCGCCGTGGCCTCCAACAAGGGAGGCGTGGGCAAGTCCACCGTGGCCGTGAACCTGGCCGTGGCCCTCGGCCGGCTGGGGGCGCGGGTTGGTCTGCTGGACGCGGACATCACGGGCCCCAATATTCCCACCATGCTCGGCATCGAAGGGGGCGTCCAGGCCGGCGGTCAGCAGGGCCTGAGCCCCGTGGAGGCGCACGGCATCAAGGCCGTGTCGCTGGGCTTCGTGCTGCCGGCGGGGACGCCGGTGGTGTGGCGAGGCCCCATGATCGGCTCCGGCGTCCGCCAGTTGATGCATGACGTGGACTGGGGCGAACTGGACTACCTGATCATCGACCTGCCGCCCGGCACCTCTGACGCCAGCATGAGCATGGCGGCGGAGGCCCTGATCGCGGGCGCTGTGATCGTCTCCACGCCCTCCAAGGTCTCCATCGAGGACGCGCGCAAGGCGGTCGGCATGTTCGACCGGCTCGGCGTACCGATCTTCGGTGTCGTGGAGAACATGAGCAGCGACATCTTCGGGCGGGGCGGCGCCCGGGAGGCGGCGGACGAACTGGGGGTGGAGTTCCTGGGCGAGGTGCCCCTGGACGTCACCGTCCGCGAGGGTGGCGACACGGGCGTGCCCGTGGTCATCGGCCACCCCGAGTCCCCGCAGACCGCCGCATTCATCGAATTGGCCGAGCAAGTCGCCGCCCGCTGCTCCGTCCTACAGTTTGCCGGAGAGGCAGGCGTCCGTTGACCCCACCACTCGACCCCATGCTCGACGCCGCCGAGGGCGGAACACCGCCCCGATCACGCCGGCTGGGCTCCATGATCGCCGGGCGCCGGAAGGCGGACGAAACGGGTTCATCCTCCTCGTCGTCTTCCTCGACCTCCTCGCGCTCGCGCAAGGCGGACTCCGAGGAGGAGCGCCCCGCGCGCACCTCTCGCGCCGCGAGCGCTGAGGCGAAGCAGGACGAGGCCGCCGACGACGACAAGCCCCGCGTCCGCCGCGGGCGTCGAGGTGGCCGCGGCCGTCGCCCGGCCGAGGCATCCGAGCAACCCGACCGCGACGAGGCGGACGAGCCCTCGGATGACGCGGAGGAGGCGCCGGTAGCCGAGCCTGTAGAGGAAGAGCCGGCGGCGCCGTCGCGTCGCGCTACGCCTCGCAAGGCGGCTTCCAGCACGGAGGCGCCGGCAGCCCTGCTGGACGAGATCACCGCGCTGCGCACCACCGTGGCGAAGCAGGAGCGGATGCTTGGCGAACTGCGCACGGGCATCGAAGGCCTCGGCCAGCGGATCACCATGAGCGGCTACCGCCCGCGTATCGCGGTATTCGTGGACGTGCCGAACCTCATCTACGGTTACGAGGGCGACGGCTCGCTGAACATGGGCAAGATCCTGGACATGCTCATCGAGGGCCGCGACCTGGTCCGGGCCACGGCCTACTCCCCGGTCTCGGATGACCCTCGAGAGCCCATGGAGCAGCAGCGCTTCGTGGCGCCGTTCGTCCCGTACGAGTACCGCATTGTCACCAAGCCGCTGAAGCGCTTCGCGGACGGCTCGATCAAGGGCAACTTCGACGTGGAGATGGCCATCGACATGGTGCTCATGGCCGACCGGGTGGACGTGATGGCCATCGTCTCAGGCGACGCCGACTTCGCTCGCGCCGTGGAGGCGGTCCAGCAGAAGGGCGTGCGCGTCGAGGTGGTCGCGTTCGCGGGCAGCACCTCGCTGGAGATGCGAGCCCTGGCGGACCACTACCTTGAACTGGGTCGCGTCGTCGACAAGATCCTCTAGCGGCTCCCGGGGCAGAGAGCCGCGCCCATCCAATCCCCGTTCATCCCGAGCCTGTCGAAGGGACGCGGCCCTGGCCGCGCGGGGAGTTGGTTGGGCGTCCCGGACAGGCGGGGGCTACTCGTCGTCCTTGGGGTCGAGCCAGGGGGCGTTGCTCTTGCCTCGACGTGACGACCTCGAGGCGGACGGCCCGCTCACGAGGGAGTCGCCACTGGCGACGGCCGCGATGAACGAGCCCCCCATGAGGCCGAGGCCAATGCCGAGGAACCACCCCAGCACGGGCGGATCAGTGTCGATCACCGCAGCAGCGACGACGATGCCGATGACGAGGCCGGCGAGGATGGGCAGGAACGCGGGCTGGAGGTAGCGGCTCATGCGTAGAGGTCCCTCAGGTCGAACATGGGGCCGTCGGTACAGACCAGTCTAACCCCGCCCTTCCGAGGGAAGACCGCGCACGAGTAACAAATGCCCAGACCGCACGCCATGCGTGCTTCCAGCAGGCCCTGTACGGGCTTGCTGCTGCCCGCGTCTCGCGCCACGCGGTAGAGCGCCTCGAACATCGCATCCGGGCCGCACGCGAAGGCCTGGTCGCACCACGGGAGCAGGCGCTCGAAGGGCGCGGTGACGCGCCCGGTCTCGCCCAGCGAGCCGTCCTCCGTCGTCACCACGAGCTCCACCTCCGAGGGCAGGAGCGCCGCCGGGAAGATCTGCGCCTCCGTGCGACCACCGAGGACCATGGTCACCTCGCGGCCCTCGGCCACCAGTGAGTCGGCGAACCAGATCAGCGGCGCGACACCGATGCCGCCGCCCACCAGCAGCATCTTCTGCACGCGCTCGCGCGGCTCGAACCCACGGCCCAGCGGGCCCACGAAGCGGACCGTGTCGCCCTCGCGGCGTCGGGAGAGCCAGTCCGTGCCGCGACCGACGACGTCGAAGAGGATGCCGAACTCCGGTCCCGAGGCGCCCTCGCGGAGGCGAAAGATTGAGAACGCGCGCCCCAGGAGCGGATCGTACGTGTCGCTGGCGTAGGCCATGACGAACTGCCCCGGCGTGGCCGCGGACAGGTGGTCCGGGCTGCGCACCCACAGCGCGTGCGTGTCGCCGTACAGCCGCACGCTCTCCGTCACCTCCGCGACGAACGACTTCACGCTTCGACCTCGCTCGCAATGAGGATCGGCGCGACTTCGTCTAGGTGCCGCACCACGTGCGTCGCACCCTCGGCGCGCAGGCGCTCCTCGGAGCGAGACCCGACGAGGCCGATGACGACGGCCAGCCCGGCGTCACGCCCGCAGTTCATGTCGAACTCCGTATCACCGATGAACGCCGCCTCCGCGGGGGGCACCCCCAGGCGGCGGAGGGCGGCGAGCGCCGCCTCCGGGTCCGGCTTCGCCGCGCCGGCCTCGCGGCCGTGGACGACCTCGAAGAGGTCGCCCCAGCGTTGCGCCTCCACCATCAGGTGCGCCCCACGGTCGCGCTTGTTCGTGACCGCCGCGAGCCGCACCCCCGAGGCGTGGAGCCGCCGTAGGAGGGCGTCCGCGCCCTCGTGGGCGGGGGTGCGCTGGATGAAGCCGCCCTCGTAGATGCGGAGGTAGTCAGCGTTTACCTGCGTCGCGACCTCTGCCGAGACACCGAAGAGTTCCTGCACCAGCACGTCCATGGGCGCGCCGATCAGCGGCACGATGTCCTGAGGCTCAGCGTCGAAGCCATGGAGGCTCACGGCCTCCGCCATCGCCTGGGCGATGGTGGGCAGGGAGTCCACCAGCGTGCCGTCCAGGTCGAACAGCGCGGCGCGGACTCCCGTTGTCACGAGGCGCCGTCGCGGTACTCGACCAGCGGGCGCACGTCGTAGTCGCCTCCGGCCTTGAGCGAACCGATGGCGGCCGCCGCCGTGTCCAGCGAGGTGAAGCAGGGGATGCGCATCTCCGTGGCCGCGCGGCGGATGTGGAAGCCGTCCCGCCGGACATCCGCCCGGCCACCCTCGATGGTGTTGATCACGGCACGGACGGTGCCGTCCCGGATCACGTCCACCACGTTGGGATGGCCCTCGTTGAGGCGCTTGGTCACCAGTTCCACCGGGATGCCGAGCTCCTGGATGAGGGCCGCCGTGCCCTCGGTGGCGAAGAGGCGGCAACCCGCCTCGTGTAGCCCTCGTATCAGGGCCGCGCCCTGCGCCTTCGTCTGGTTCGAGATGGAGAGCAGCACAGGGGTGCCGGCCGAGACCTCGAGGCCGGAGGCGATCATGGCCTTCCGGACGGCGGGGGCGAACGTGTTGTCGACGCCCATGACCTCGCCGGTGGACTTCATCTCCGGCCCTAGGAACGTGTCCACGTCCACCAGTTTGCCCATGGAGAACACGGGCGCCTTCACGGCCACCAGGTCGCGCTCCGGCCACAGGCCCGGCTCGTAGCCCTGCTCCCGCAGCGACTGGCCCAGCATGATGTTCACGGCCAACTGCACCATGGGCACGCCCGTCACCTTCGAGAGGAACGGCACCGTCCGCGAAGATCGAGGGTTGACCTCGATCACGAAGACGCCCGGCCCTGTCGGGTCGCTGTCCGGGGCGATGACGAACTGCACGTTCATCAGCCCGCGCACCCCCAGGCCGAGGGCCATGCGCGTCGAGTAGTCCACGATCGCTCCGCGCTGGGCCTCCGTGAGGTGCTGCGGCGGGTAGACCGCCATCGAGTCGCCGGAGTGCACCCCCGCGCGCTCGATGTGCTCCATGATGCCCGGGATGAGCACCGTCTCGCCGTCGCAGATCGCGTCCACCTCGACCTCGGGGCCGACGAGGAACTTGTCGATGAGGACGGCGCCGGTGTTCTCCGCCAGCGCGGCGGCGAAGAAGCGCACGAGTTCGTTCGCGTCCTGCACCACCTCCATCGCCCGCCCACCGAGGACGTACGAGGGCCGCACGAGCACCGGGTAGCCGATGGCTTGCGCGGTGCTGAGGGCGTCCTCCAGGGTGGTCACCGCGGCGCCGGGTGGCTGGGGGATGTCGAGTTCGGCGAGCAGGGTGGTGAAGCGCCCGCGGTCCTCCGCGATGTCGATGGCGTCCGCCGACGAGCCGGCGATGGGCAGGGCTGCTGCGTGCAGCGAGCGCGCCATGTTCACCGCCGTCTGCCCGCCGAACTGCACGATCGAGGGCGGCGCCTCGCCGTCCTCGCCGGCCTCGTTCTCCAGCAAGTCGCGGATGGACTCCTCGTCCAACGGCTCGAAGTAGAGGCGGTCAGAGGTATCGAAGTCCGTGGAGACGGTCTCCGGGTTGGAGTTCGCCATGATCGACTCGACACCCGCCTCCTGCAGCGCCCGCGCCGCGCGCACAGAGCAGTAGTCGAACTCGATGCCCTGGCCGATGCGGATGGGCCCAGAGCCAATGACGAGCATGGACTCGCGGCCGGTGGGCGGCGCCTCGTTCTCCTCCTCGTAAGTGGAGTAGAAGTACGGCGTGACGGCGTCGAACTCGGCGGCGCAGGTGTCGACCATCTTGTAGACGGGTCGGATGTCCCACTCGTCCCGCAGCGCGCGCACCTGCTGCGGCAGGCGGTCGGCTAGCGTGGCAATGTCTCGGTCCGCGAAGCCCATGCGCTTCGCATCGCGGAGGAGGGCCGGGGTGAGGTCCTCCGAGAGGAGGCGCTTCTCCATCTCCACGATCCGCGCGAGGCGTTCCACGAACCACGGGTCCACGCCGCTGCGGTTGGAGATCTCCGCCAGCGGGATGCCCCGACGGATCGAGGCGAGGAGCGCCCAGATGCGCTCGTCCGTGGCGTCCAGCGGTGGGTCGCCCTCCCAGTCCGGGTGCTGCCAGAAGATCGAGCGGGCGCCGAACTCCAGCGAGCGCACCGCCTTCTGGAGGGCGCCCTCGAACGTCCGGTCGATGGCCATGACCTCACCGGTGGCCTTCATCTGCGTGCCCAGGTGACGGTCGCCGGAACCGAACTTGTCGAACGGCCAGCGCGGGATCTTCACCACCACGTAGTCCAGCGCCGGCTCGAAGGCGGCCGTGGTGCGGCGCGTGACGGCGTTCTCCACCTCGTGCAGGCGCTTACCGACCGCGATCTTGGCTGCCACCCGAGCGATCGGGTAGCCCGTGGCCTTCGAGGCGAGCGCCGAGGACCGAGAGACACGCGGGTTCACCTCGATCACGTGGTACGGGAGGCACTGGGCGTCGCCCGCCCCCTCCCAGCCGACCACGTCCGGCCGAGGGGCGAGCGCGAACTGCACGTTGCAGCCGCCCTCGATGCCCAGGGCGCGGATGATCTTCAGGGCGCTGTTCCGGAGCATGTGGTACTCGCGGTCAGACAGCGTCTGCGAGGGCGCCACCACGATCGAGTCGCCCGTGTGGACCCCCATGGGGTCCAGGTTCTCCATGTTGCAGATGGTGATGCAGGTGTCGTTGCCGTCCCGCATCACCTCGTACTCCAGCTCCTTCCAGCCCAGCAGCGACTGCTCGACCAGGATCTGATGGATGGGGGAGGCGGCCAGGCCGCTCTTGCAGATGCGCTCGTAGTCCTCGGCGGTGTACGCAACGCCGCCGCCGGTTCCGCCCAGCGTGTAGGCCGGCCGGATCACCGCCGGCAGCCCGATCTCATCGAGGGCGGCCTGCGCGTCCGCCCACGACTCCACG
>CAYTRA010000054.1:4144-10656 GCA_964439675.1 uncultured Dehalococcoidaceae bacterium | reverse complement strand
TGCTCCACTTGGTGGCCAGGCCCTCGGCGGTGGCGGCGAGGAGGAGGTTCTGGGCGGCGCAGGCCACCGCGGCGTAGTCCTCGCGGTCGAGTTCCTCGTTCGCGGCCGGGCCTCGCTGCGCGACGACGATGAGGATGGGCGAGCGCACGGGCTTGGTGCGCGTGGACTCCACGGCCTTCTCCGGCGAGCCGGCGGCGCCCATGGCGCTTGCGAGGTGGTCGCCGAAGCGGGCACGTTCCTCCCCCGCCAGGACCACGAATCGCCACGGCTCGGTCAGGCGGTGGTTCGGCGCCCACGTGGCCGCCTCGATGAGGCGCTCCACCAGGTCGCGTGGCGGGACGCGGTCGGCGAAGGCCTTGGTGCTGCGACGGGTGCGGAGGGCGTCCCAGGTGTCCATCGGTGGCATCGATACGCCTCTATCCCTGCGAGCGGAATGCGGCGTCCACGTCGCGGATGGCCTGCTCGACGTGTTCGTCCTCGACGAAGGGGGCGCCGGCCTGGTCGCGGAGCATGGCGGCCCGCTGCAGGACCAGCGCGCGGGGCATGCCGGGCGGAGGCTCGTGACCCCAGGCGGTGAGGGTGATCAGGACGCCGTTCGGGTCCTCCAGGAAGACCAGGCGCTCAAAGCCGCGCTTGATCTCCTCGGAGCCCTGGACGCCCGCGTTGGACATCTCGTGCCACATCTCCCGCATCTGCTCCAGCGTGACCACGAACGAGAGGTACTGCATGGACCCGACGCCGGGCGAGGCCTGGGCGATGTTCACGGCCCCGGGCTTCATGGGCCCGACCAACTGAAGGAAGGTGTCGTTCCCGCCGCAGTACAGCATCGCGACGATGGACTCCGGGTCGTCCCGGTTCTGCTCGACGTAGAGGGGCTTCAGGCCAAGCCGCTCGTAGAAGCGGATGGAGTCCTCCATGTCCCGCACGATGATGGCGGGATAGCCGATGCCCATTGCCTGGAGCATGCGCTCCACCTTCCTGGATCGGCAGGACGCTGGACGTCCTGCATGTTGTCGCGCGCCTCGAGATCTCTCGGGACGTGTGGGCGGCGGAACGGCCGGGCTTCGCCCGGACCCCTCACCCCAACCCTCTCCCGCAAGGGGCGAGGGGGCCAGAGTCCTGGTTGCACTCGCAGTGCCCGCCGGCGGCGAGGGTATCGCACTGTGGGGTGAGGGTCGCAGCGACCGGCTGGGGAAGCGAGGGGCGCCCGGGGCGCGGTTTGTCGAGGAACGGACGGCCTGCCCGGGCGGAAGTCGCTTCGCTGTGCAGGGGCCGCGGGTAGAATGGTGTGATGGCCTCATCCATCCCCACGGACGAGATTGCCCGCCTGGAGGACATTCCTGTACCCGAGGAGGGCCCGCTCGCGCCTCAGCAGGGCGTGGTGGCGTTTCGTCGTGCCCTCGAGGAGGGCCACGACTGGTATGACGCGCTGCTGCGCGTGATCGCTCGGTGGACCGCGCCTTCCGAGGAGGTGGGCGGGGTGCGCCTCCACTATCTCATCGCGGGCGAGGCGTTCGACTGGCTGCTGCTGGCGCAGCGGTTGGTGGCGTCCGCCGAGGACCTGGTCCCCTCGGAGCAGGCGGAGGCGCTGCTGGTGCAGGGCATCCCGCCTCGGGTGGAGGGCGAGGACGAGTTCGAGGCGGCGATCGGGCCGGCGAAGTATCGAGCGCACCTCAACTTCCAGTACGGCGTGGTGGTGGAGGAACTGCTGCTGCTCTCGGCGGAGATGGAACTGCAGAAGACGGGCGTGCTCTCCCGCCACGGGGCGCTGGCGGCGGACATCGCCGCGTACGAGCGGGTGTACGGGAAGACGCTGGACGAACTGAAGGTGCTCTACCAGGCGGAGGAGGGCATCCCCGTGGGTGAGCAGATCAGCCAGACGGAGATGCGTTCCTTCACCTACTGGCTGAGCAAGTTCCGCATCCGGCACGCGGAACCGGCGCGGATCGCCTCGGACACGCGGAAGGCGATGACGGTGCTGGCGCGGCTGGAGGGGAACCGCACCCGGATGGCCCGGCTGCGCGCGGCGGCGGAGCGGCGCGCGGCGCTGGGATAGCGCCCGCCCGGCCTCCAGACGCCCCGATCGTCCAAGGTAGCCCCGAGCCCCGGGCGCAGGGCTACCCCAGCAGCGCCTCGATCTGGGCGATGTGCTCGTTCATGTGGTCCGTGTGCGCACGCACCTGCTGGCGCAGCGACCGTCGGCCAGAGGGCAACCGGCCCGGACGGCCCCATGACGCATCCGGCGTGTGCGAGAGGAACGCCACCGTGTAGCCGATCTCGCGCTCGATGTCGTCCAGCAGTCGCTGCGGGTCGTTCACAAACGCCTCTGACTCGGACTCGTCGAACGGGGCGCGGATCGGGTCGGTCATGGTGGCCATCTGGTGGATGAAGACGCCGTTGCGCTTCGCGTAGAGCAGCATGTGGGCCATCACCCGCACGGCCGACCAGCCGCCGTCGCGCTCCTGGCGCAGGGTGGCGGGGGACTGGCCCTCCACCACTCGACGGAGGCGTTCCGGCACGACCGAGAGCGCGTCCACCAGGTCCGCGTACTTCTCCGGCGCACCCGTCACGAAGTCGATGCGGCTCATGACTGGACCTCCAACATCACCTCGACCTCGACGGGCGAGTCAGCGGGGAGCGCCGCCACGCCGAAGGCGCACCGAGCGCCAATGCCGTTCTCTTCGCCGAGCACGTCGCGGAACAACTCGCTGGCGCCGTTGACCACGGCGGGATGCTGCAGGAAGTCCGGCGTGCTGGCCACGTAGCCAATGGTGCGCAGCACGCGCACACCCTCCAGCGAGCCCAGCAACGAGTGCGCCGCCGCCAGCGCGTTCACGGCGCAGGCGCGGGCCGCCTCGTAGCCCTGCTCCACCGTGACCTCCGCGCCCAGTTTGCCGGGGTGCAGCAACTTGCCGTCCTGCATCGCCACCTGGCCGGACACGATCACCAGGTTCCCGGAGCGCACCGCCGGGCGGTACACGGCCATCGGCGGCGTCACGGAGGGCAACGCAATGCCCAGTTCCTGCAGGCGGTCGGCTACGGACATCAGAGCGCTTCCGGTCCCAGGATCCTCTCAAGGATCCCCGTCAGGTCGTCATCGTTGTAGAAGTGGATGGTCAGGGTGCCCTTCCCCTTGCGCCCGCGACGCAGCGCCACCCGCGTGCCGAGCGCCCGCTGCAGGGCGTCCTGGAACCCGGCCGTGACGGCCTCCGCGCCTCGGTCGGTGGGCTTCGGCACGCGCGCCGAGCGTTCGGGAGCGCCCGTCCACTCGCGTACGATGCGCTCGGTCTCACGGACGTTCAAGCCGTCCTTGATGACCCGCTCCAGCAACTGCACGCGGCGCGAATCGTCCGGCAGGCCCAGCAGGGCGCGGCCGTGGCCCTCCGAGATCTCACCCGCCGAGATGGCGGCGCGCACCTCCACCGGCAGTTCCAGCAGGCGGAGGGTGTTGGCGATCGCCGTGCGGGACTTGCCCACGCGCTCCGCCACCTCCGCCTGTGTCAGGTCAAACTCCTCGCGCAGGCGCTGGTAGGCCACCGCCTCTTCCAGCGGGTTGAGGTCCGCCCGCTGCACGTTCTCCACGATCGCGATCTCGAGGAGTTCCTGCGGCGTGGTCTGGCGGATGGTGACGGGCACGCTCTTGAGGCCGGCCAACTTGGCCGCGCGCAGCCGGCGTTCGCCGGCGATCAACTGGTAGACCGGTTGGCCGTCCTGCCCTTCCTCCTGCGTCACCAGCAGCGGCTGGATGATGCCGTAGGTCAGGATGGAGTCCATCAGTTCGCGCAGCAGGTCCTCGTCCATGACCGTGCGCGGCTGCTGCGGGTTGGGCACCACCTCGCCGATGGGTACCTCGGTGACGGGCACGCGCTCGTCGCGGGCCGAAGCCGGCTCGCCGCTGCCGGCTGCCGCGCCGGTCGGGGCGCCGGCCGGGATCAGCGCCGAGAGGCCGCGGCCCAGGCCGCCCTTCTTCGCCGCCATCTACGCGTCTCCTTCGTGTCGGTAGCCGCTCCGCGCGGGAGGCAGCGTGGGGGTAGGTCTCGGCCCGCCCGTCGAGGACGCGGGCGGCACGGGTGGCGGCACCACCGGCGGCGCGCTGGCGCCGGGGTTCGTCGGCATACCTCGATGTGGGGGTGGCGTCTCCATGGGGGCCACGGGAGGCAGGCGGTCGCCCAGCGCGCGGATCACCTCGTCCGCCAGTTGGTCGTAGGCGCGCGCGCCGGCGGAGAGCGGGTCGTAGGCGCGGATGGGTGCGCCGTGGCTCGGCGCCTCCGCGAGCCGGATCGAGCGTGGGATGACGGTGGTGAACGTGGTGGCGAAGTGCTTGCGCACCTCCTGCTCCACGTCCCGGGAGAGGTTCGTGCGCGCGTCGTACATGGTGAGGAGCACGCCCCGGATCACCAGCGCCGGGTTCAGGTTCCCCTTCACGAGTTCGATGGTGTGCGCCAGGTGCCCCAACCCCTCGAGGGCGAAGTACTCCGTCTGCACGGGGATGATGACCTCGTCCGCTGCCGCCAATGCATTCACCGTCAGCAGGCCGAGCGAGGGCGGGCAGTCGATCAGGACGAGGTCGAACGAGTCGTGGGCGGCGTCGATGGCGCGCTTCATGCGGTACTCGCGGGCCATCATGGAGACGAGTTCCACCTCCGCGCCGGCGAGCGCGGGGCTGGTGGGGACGATCGAGAGGTTGGGGGTCTCCGTGGCGACCACGGAGTCCAGCAGCGCATGGTCCTCCAGCAGCGCGAGGTAGAGGCCGCCCCCGTCCTCCGGCCGGCCGACGCCCAGCGCGCTGCTGGCGTTCGCCTGCGGGTCGGAGTCGATGACGAGCACGCGCAGCCCTCGCGCGGCCAGGGCGGCCGCGAGCGAGACGGTGGACGTGGTCTTACCGACCCCGCCCTTCTGGTTCGCCAGGGCGATCACGACGCTCAACTGAGGTGGCCCCGATCGGGTTGGGGGAGACGCGCTTCGATAGCCGAACGGGACGGGAGGGACGCCGGGCCAACGACCTCGACGGCCGCGGCAGCGTATGCCGCTGCCAGCCGTCCGGCGAACTGCTCCCCCGCTCGCAGGCCGAGTATAAACGCGGCGGCGAACACGTCACCCGCCCCGGTGGTGTCCACCGCATCCGCCGGCGCCGCCGGCATCGAGCGCGTCCCGCTGCGGTCCACGATCGAGGCCCCTCGTGCGCCGTCGGTGACCACGACGCGCGCGGCGCGGGCGGCCAGGTAGTCCAGCGTCCCCGCCGGCCAGAGGGCGACCTCGTCCCGCGAGAGGAATACCGAGACGTTGGGGCGCAGCGCGTCCAGCAGCACCGACGAGGGCTGCGCGCGCTCCGCGATGGTGCGCGATTCGTCCGGGAGGACGGCACGCTGGAGGCCCTGCGCGAGCAGGGCGACCTCCGCGCCGGGGTACTCGTCGATGAAGCCCAGCACGTCCACGTCCTCCGGCATCAGGGGCGCGAGGATCAGCGTCGAGGGATCAGCCCACTCGGACGGCGCGTCCCCGACCTCCACCGTGCGGCCGGCAGCCTGTTCCAGCATCAGCACCCGGCGCTCCCCCTGCGGCCCCACGGTGGAGGCGTGCCGAAACGTGAGCGTCTCCGCCTCCACGCGCCGCACCGAGTGCCCCACGAGCGCCTCGAACGGCGCATCCGCGCCGCCGAGGGCGAGGAAGTGCCCTTGCACGCCGACCGATGAGAACATTTGTCCTATGTAGGACAACGCCCCACCCGGCACACGCCGCTCGCCGAAGAGGTCCCACGTGATGGGGCCGACGACCCAGGCAGGCTCCGCCTGCGCGAGCCCGCCCCAGGGGTCCTCCGGCATCCTTGCGTGATCCTCGCGGTGCGGGGGCTACTCGGGCATCACCTCGACCTGGCGTTCGTCGCCGGAGCCGACGCTCTCGGTCTTGACGCCGGGCTCCTCGCGCAGCGCGATGTGGACGATGCGGCGCTCGTACGCCGGCATGGGCTCCAGCGTGATCACGTCGCCGGTCTCGCGGACTTCCTGTGCGATCTCCCGGGCGAGGTCCACCAGCATCTGCTCTCGACGCCGCCGGTAGCCCTCGATGTCCAGGCCGAAGACGGGGGGCTTGTTGCCGCCCTTGGAGACGATGGTGTTCACGAGGTACTGGAGCGACGCCAGCGTCTCGCCTCTGCGGCCGATGAGGACACCGAGGTCGTCCGAGGTGTCGTCGTCCTCGCCGTAGATGTCGAAGATGTGCTCGATCAAGCCTTCGCCGTCGCCGGGGGTCTCCGGCTCGCGGGCGGTGATCTCCGTGGCGGTGTAGCCCAACAGCGTCAGGATGTCGCGCAGCGTGGAGCCGGCCAGGTCCAGGTCGTCCTCTGGTTCCGGGTTCGGGAAGGCGGGCAGTTCGTCCGGCGTACCGGGGATGATGACCTCGTCCTCCTCGTCGACCTCCTGGATGGGGCCTCGAGGTTCGCGATGATCTCGCCGGCCACGGCCACCACCGCCGTTGCGGCCCCGGCCACCGCCGTTGCGACCACCACGGCCGCC
>CAYTRA010000054.1:0-4044 GCA_964439675.1 uncultured Dehalococcoidaceae bacterium | reverse complement strand
GGGCGCTGGACGCCCGGGGACTCCTCGCTGCGAGGCTGGTCACGACGGCCTCCGCGCTGCCCGCCCGGGCCGCCGCCGCGACCACCGCGGCCACGCTGGCCGCCGGCGGGGGCGTTGTCCTTGGCGGTGACGCGGACGATGGCGTCCTCTGAGCCGAAGCCGAGGAAGCCGGCCCTACCCTCTGTGATGACGTCGACGTCGACCTGATCGCGACGAAGACCGAGTTGAGCGAGGGCTTTGCCGATTGCCTCGTCGACCGACTTCCCGCTCGTCTCCGCTACTCGCATCGTCATTCCTCGATTCGGTATCGCTGCTCGTGGCAGCGGCAGGCTGCGGACGGGGGCGCGAGCCACGGCCGGTGCCGGGCTCGGGCAGGGTGATGCCCAGCGCGTCTCGGAAGGGCGCCGGGACCAGGGAACCCCAGGTGAAGTCACCCGGGCCCACGAAGATCCACTGGAGGATCAGGCCAATGGCGGTGCTGGCGAACCAGTAGACGCCGAGGCCGGCGGGGCTGAAGAGCACGAACCAGGAGAAGATGAGCGGCATCATCCACTGCATCATCTGGTTCATCTGCGCCTGATTGGCGGAGGTGGTGGTGGCCGCAGTGCGGCTCGTGGAGATGCGCTGCTGGAGCCACATGGCGGCAAAGACCAGCACGCCCAGGAAGATGTTCCCGTTCTGCCCCAGGTCCATGCCGAGGAACGTCCGGCTCAGCGGCACGGCGTCCTGGATAAAGCCCACGTCATAGAGACGGCGGGAGAGGTCCAGCACGGCCTCGGGCGTGTTTCCCAGGGTGATGCGGATGACCTGGTAGAGGGCGATGAAGATCGGGAACTGGAGGAGTTGCGGGCCCAGGCAGCCCAGGGGGTTCACCCCGGCCTCCCGGTACAACTTCATGACCTCTTCGTTCCGCCGGCGGGGGTCCGAGTACTTCTTCTGGATCTCCTGCATGCGCGGCTGGATCTCCTGCAGCGCGCGCATGGAGTGGAGCATGCGCAGCGTCAGCGGGAAGAGCAGCGCGCGCGTGATCACGGTGAAGACCAGGATCGCGAGGCCGTACGAACCGAAGGTGATGGCGGACAGCCCGACCATGATGTTGATCAGGGGCGTCTCGAGGAAGGTCTGCCAGATGGCGCCGATGGGCATGGCTGTTGTTCTCCTCTGGCCGGCGGCCTAGCGGGCCGCTGCGAGGGGAACCGCCTGGAAGGCGCCCTCGTTGCCGGCGTCCACACGCACCAGGTCGTGCTCGGACGTCACGTAGTAGATGTGCGAGCCGTCCACCAGCGGGTCGGCGTTGACGTTGCCGTCTGGATCGGTGTCCACGGTCCAGCGGAGCGTCCCATTGGCGGGATCGAGGGCGAAGACACGCCCGTCGCGCGCAGCGACCACGAGCGAACCGCCGACCATGGCGGGCGCGGAGCGGAACTCTGCGTCGTCCTCCGCGGTGAAGGACCAGCGCTCGGTGCCGGTGTCGCCATCCAGGGCGTAGATGGAACCTCGCATGGTGACGGCGAAGACGGTGTCACCCTGGATCAGCGGGCGCGCCATGAACCAGCCGTCGCCGGCGGCCTCCCAGCGCTCCTCGCCACCGTCCGCGTTGAGGGCGTGGAGGGAGCGGTCGAAGGAGCCGACCAGCAGCAGGCCGTCCTCCAGCACCAGGTCCGCAGCGGAAGCGCCGGTGGCCTCCTGCTGCCAGACCTCGTTGCCCGTTGAGGCATCGAAGGCCTGCGTGGCGCCGCTGTAGTGGTCGGACACGTAGATGGCGCCGCCATTCGCGGCCGGCGACGACCAGATGCGGCGGTCAGAGGTCTCGATCACCCGCGTGACCGCCCCATCCGAGGCGTTTAGCACCGCGATGTCGCCATCCTCGGTAGGTACGAAGAGCGAACCGTCGCGCAGGAGCGGCGTCGCCACCAGTTGCGCGTCCAGTTCGGCCACCCACGACTGCTGCGGCTGGTCGCCGGAGATGTCGAGGCGGGTCACGCGACCCTTGTAGTCAGCGAGGTAGACGAAGTCGCCGTCCACGACGGGGGTGGCGTAGAACGGACGGTCGCCGAAGTCGTCCTGCGGGTGCTGCCAGGCAGGCTGGCCGGTGGCGGGATCGATCAGCGACAACTGACCGGTGCGCGCCTGGACCAGCACGCGGTCCTCGATCTGCACGGGCGCGGCCCAGCCGTCCGGCTGCTGCACGCCCCCGCACGCGGAGGCGAGCAACGCGAACGCAGCCAGCCCGCCCGCGAGCAATGCCCGAGGCCGTCGCAGGCCGCGGCCGGAATGTTTCACGTGAAACATCGATGCGCGGGCGTCACGCTCGGGGAAGTCCGCAGCGCCGGAGTGTTTCACGTGAAACATCGATGCGCGGGTGTCGCGTTCGGCTGACTGGCCGGTGACGGAATGTTTCACGTGAAACATTGGTGCGCGGTCGACGGCCGGACCGAATGTTTCACGTGAAACATCGAGGGCTGCGCCGGAGGCGTGCGCGGAGTCGGAATGTTTCACGTGAAACATCGCTGGAGCGGCGCGGCGGAGGGCCGCGCGCAGCGGGGCAAACATCATCGGGCTGGCCTTACGTCGGTGGTACGAGCGTGGGATCCGGGAGTGGTGGGGACGGGGTCGTAGCCGCCCCCGCCGCCAGGGCGACAGCGGCCGAGCCGACTGAGGGCGAGGCGCACGCCTCGAAGCGCGCCATGGCGCTCGATGGCTTCGTAGGCGTAGTGGGAGCAGGTGGGCTCGTAGCGGCAGGCGACGCCGAGCGCAGGCGAGATGGCGCGCTGGTATCCGCGGATCAGGAAGAGGAGCGCACTTCTCATGCCGTGGTGTGGTCCGTGTGGTCCAGGAGTCGCAGATGCTCTGCGTTTCGCTTCACAACGCTCGCGATCTCATCGTATCGCGCGGATTCCGCGCCGGGACGGGCCAGGATGACCACGTCGTAGCCGGGTCGCCAGTGCAGGTCTCGGACGATCATCCGCAGCCGCCGCTTCAGCCGGTTGCGCACCACGGCGCCACCGATCTGCTTGCCGACCGAGAGGCCGACGCGGGTGGCCGGCGCATCGGTGTGGTGTGCCACCAACTGGAGCAGCGGGTGCCTTGCTCGACGGCCGTTCCGCATCACCCGGGAGAAATCGGCTCGCGCCCGGAGACGTTCCGGACGCGAACGCGGGGCCGTGTGCTGGGGCTGGTCCACGCTCGGCCCCCTGGGGCCGTCTTCGCCCTTGTGGGACGCCGACGCCTGAGATGGGACGGTGTGTATGAGCCCGGTTCGCCCTGTGCGGGCGTGGCCGATGTCCTCGATGACGCCGATTGCCCTCGGGGGGTGCGGTTAGACCGTCAGGCGGGATCGACCGCGCTGCCGGCGGCGAGCAATCACCTTCCGCCCGCCCGCGGTGGACATCCGCGCGCGGAAGCCCAGCTTGCGCTGCCGGGGAATGCGCTTCGGTTGCCAGGTACGCTTCACCGCTGCTCCGATCGAATGGTTTGTAGCCCGTGAAGTATAGGAGGGCTTTTCGGCTCGGGCAACGCTTGTGCGGAGAGATACAAGAAGTCCCTGAAGGAGGGTGGCGCCACGCAGATTCGGGGACTCTCCGCGAGGTTCTGGGGGGTTGGTGACGCATTGTCATGCGGGGCGGCGGGCTACGGGCTGGATACGGCTGGGCGCGCCTCTACGATGAGATCGCATGCGGAGAGCAGTCGTGCTGCGCGTGGGGGTCGGCGTGGCGGTCGCGATGGCGGCCCTGCTGGCGGTCGTCCTGATCGACCTGGTTGATCGAGGGAGCACCGGGGACTCGCTGCCTGCGGGGCCGCAGGTGCAGGTGCAGCCGGCGCCGCAGGGCGGGGCGGGGCCAACCTCCGAGGTGGGGCCGACGAGCGAGCCTGCGGCGGCGGTGACGGACCTGCCGAGCGCGACGCCGACCGCGGCGCCCGGCGTCCGGGTGCCGGACCTGATCCTCACCGCTCGGGCGATGCTGGCGCGCGCAGAGACGGTGCGGCCACCCTTCGCCTACCAGTCCGCCGCCTGGGTCAATGCCCAGATCGAGCGCGGCTGCT
>CAYTRA010000053.1:7277-10682 GCA_964439675.1 uncultured Dehalococcoidaceae bacterium | reverse complement strand
GCACCACCGCCTGGTACGTGTACTGGCCGAGGCCCGGCAGCGCCCAGATGTATTCGAGGATGATCGATCCGCCGAGGAGCGCCGCGATGAGCGCGCCGGAGATCGTGAGGACGGGGATGACCGCGTTCTTCACGGCGTGCCGGCGCATGACGACGCGCTCTCGCAGCCCCTTCGCGCGCGCCGTGCGGATGTAGTCCTGCCGGAGCACCTCCAGCATCGCGGAGCGCGTCACGCGCATGAGGATCGAGGCGCCGCCGATAGACAGGATCAGCGTGGGCGGCACGATCTGGTGCAGCGCTCGCACGGGGTCCTCCCACGGCGGCACCCAGCCGAGCGGCGGCGAGTAACTCCACAGGATGGAGGGCACCACGATCAGCAGCGTCAGGATGTAGAAGTCCGGCACTGACTGGCCAAACACGCTGAACGTCCGCACGAAGTAGTCCGCTGGCCGGTCCTGGAAGATGGCGGACAGCATCCCGAAGAGGACGCCGAAGAACACCGTGAACCCGAAGGAGAACACCATCACCATCGCGGTCACGGGGAAGCGGGCCTTCAGTTCGGCCTGGATGTCGCCTCCGAAGAGCGAGCGCCCCGGGTCCCCGGAGAGGATGCCGCCCACCCACTCCAGGTAGCGCTGGCCGATGGGGTCGTTGAGGCCGTTGACCTCCCGGAACTGCTCGATGGCGGAGCGGTCCGCCTGCTGTCCCAGCACGGTCACCGCCGGATCGCCCGGGACGATGTTCACTGCCAGGAACGTGAGGATGCTGGTCACCACCATGACCGGGACGAAGAACGCCAGTCGGCGGAGGGCGTAGCGGCGCATGGGCAGTCCTTCCCACGCCTCAAGTCATGCGGATGAGCCGAAGAGCGGACGAGGCCCCTCCTGAGGGGAGGAGAGGCCTCGCCCGTCTCGGTCCCCTAGACGTCCAGCCAGAGGTCCAGTTGCTGGCCGGTCTTGCCGCTGTGACTGAGTTCGTGGTCCACGCCCTTCACGTAGGAGCGGTAGCCGTGGTACAGCGTCCCGGACAGCACCGGGACGAAGTTGGCGGCCTTCTCCGCCAACATCCGTTCGAACTGGTTCGAGAGCTCGGCGCGTTCCGTGGCGTCGATGGTGCCCTCGATCTTCTCGACCAGCGCATCCACTTCCGGGTCCTCCAGGGAGGCGTTGTTCCAGAAGGAGCCGGAGTCCGTGACCTGGTACCGGTAGTCCAGGAACACGCTCATCGTCAGGTCGAAGTCGGAGGGCTTCGTCATGTCCTCCAGGTCCTTCGGGCCGGCCAACTGGAGGTAGACGTTGCGCACCTCCGTGAAGGTGCGGACGTTGAAGCCCGCCTGCTGCATGTCCTCCGCGATCAGCGCGCCGGAGTCCACCCAGGTCTGGGCCTCCACCGGCAGCATGAACTCGATCTCCCGGCCGTCGTACGCGCCGTCCGACTTCGCCGCGTCCAGCAGCGCCTTCGCCTCGCCGGGGTCGTAGCCGACGAGGTCCATGACCGCCTCGCGGCCCAGCGGGAAGCGTTCCGGGCGCGCCTCGGAGAAGTACCAGGCCGGCGTGGCGGAGCCGAAGTAGACCACGTTGTTGATCCGCTCGAAGTTGATGCAGCGGTGCAGGGCGCGCCGCACGCGCTCGTCCGTCCACGGCGCGCGCCGGATGTTCGCGATCAGCGCCATCCCGCTCGTCGAGGCGTACTCGATGTGGCGGACGTCGTCGCCCATGTCGCCCACCACGGCGTCGCGCTGGCGCACGTCGCTGAAGTCGATGTCCTCGATCTGGCCGGCGCGGAAGGCGGCTTCCTCGGCGGCGGAGTCGGGGATGAAGGTGAGGTTGCGACCGTCCAGGTAGGGCCGGTCCTCCCGCCAGTAGTCCGGGTTCGCCACGATCTCCTCGCGGGAGCCCAGCTGGTGGGACTTGTACATGTAGGGGCCCGTCCCGATGGGGATGTGCTCCTTGATGATGGTCTCGTCCAGCATCTCCTGGGGGACCTCGTAGCCGCGCTCCATCGCGCCGTCGTTCTCATAGAAGAACGCGAACGGCCGAGGCATCTTGAACTCGAGCGTCAGGTCGTCGAGTGCCGTGACGGTGAGTTCGTCCTTGATGAAGGTGTTGGTGGAGGCGGGCGGGATCTTCGCGAACTCGTAGCGTGCCGCCACGTCTTCCGCGGTGAGCATGCGGCCGTTGACCACGCTGTTGGACTGGCTGGCCGGCTGGTTGTGGAAGTTCGCACGGTGCATTTTCACGACGGCGGTGGTCTCGTCCTGGAACTCCACGGACTCCGCCAGGTTGAGGCGGACCTGCCGCTCCGGGTCCGGCGTCTGCCGGATCTCCCAGAGCGAGTCGTAGTAGTTCGTCCGACGCCACGTGTTCACGTAGGACGGGTCAGCGCCCGGGTGGAACGGCGAGAAGTGCGGCGCCACCGTGATGGTGGAGTCGCGGTAGGTGCCGCCACGCTTGATCTCGTCCCCGGTCGTCGAGGTGCCCGTTGTGGCGGCTGTGCCGCCAGCGGTGGTCGTTGCGGACGCCGTGGCGGCGTCGCCCGGCTCCTCGTCGTCGCCGCAGCCGATGAGCGCCGCACCGGCGAGGCCGGCCGCGCCGAGGCCCGCGCCGCGCAGCAGGGATCGCCGGGAGATGCGCGATCGCACTCGTCCGGTGGTCCAGTAGTTCCTCTCGTGCTCAGACATCATCCCCCCTGGCTGCCCACGGTTGATGTGGGCGGGTCATCTGGGCGGTGGCAGTTCCCGTGCCACGGCGCCCGCTCGTGCGGTCGGGAGCGACCGGGAAAACGTTAGCCGATTCCACAACGGATGTGTTAGCGTTTCGGCGGCACCGAGTGCAACTCGTCGCACCTTCGTACCCGGCCCCGCGCTCGGTCCTCCGGGCGCCCACCAAGAACTGAGAGGAGCCCCCATGCGCGACTTCCAGGGCAAGGTGGCGGTGGTCACCGGCGCCGCCAGCGGCATCGGCAGGGGGCTCGCCGAGCGCTTCGCCCGCGAGGGCATGAGCGTGGTGCTGGCGGACGTCGAGAAGGAGGCGCTGGCCCTCGCGGCGTCCGAGTTGCAGCAGCAGGGCGCGGACGTGCTCGCCGTCGAGACAGACGTCGCGAGCCTGGCGTCCGTCGAGGCGCTACGAGACGCCGCGCTGGCGCGCTTCGGCCGGGTGCACGTCCTGTGCAACAACGCGGGCGTCTCCGGCGGCGGAGGCGGCCCGATCTGGACGGCCACCGAGAACGACTGGGCCTGGGTGGTCGGCGTGAATCTGATGGGCGTGGTCCACGGCCTCCAGGCGTTCGTCCCGTCCATGCTTGAGCACGGCGAGGACGGGCACGTCGTGAACACGTCCTCCGTGCTCGGGCTCGGTACCGGCGGCGGCTCGATCTACGGGGTCACGAAGCACGGCGTCACGCGACT
>CAYTRA010000053.1:0-7177 GCA_964439675.1 uncultured Dehalococcoidaceae bacterium | reverse complement strand
GCATCCGGGAGGAGCGGTTCTACATCCTCACGCACCCGGAGTACCGCGACCGCGTGGCGGAGCGCATGCGCTCGATCCTCGATGACGCGCCACCACCTCCACTGCCCGCGCCGGCCGCGATGCCGCAGCCATCGCCGCAGGCGGGTGGCAGGTAGCGATAACGATTGACATGCCTGTGCGGCCGGTGCAAGGATGCTCAGGCTTCGCAGGACAACGTTTTCCGGATCGGGTCGCTGCCATCGGCACGGTCGTCGTAGGGGGAGGTCTGCTGTGAAATTCGGGCTGTTCTATGAACTGCAGTTGCCCAAGCCCTACGACCAGGACCAGTGGGACCCGGACGACGAGCATCGCATCTACCACAACATGCTGGACCAGGTGGAACTGGCCGACTCCCTGGGCTTCGACTACGTGTTCGAGGTCGAGCACCATTTCCTGGAGGAGTACTCCCACTCCTCGTCGCCCGAGTTGATGATGGCGGCGCTCTCCCAGCGCACCAAGAACATCCGCCTGGGCCACGGCATCGTCCTCACGCCGCCGGCCTACAACCACCCGGCACGCGTGGCCGAGCGCATCTCCGCGCTCGACCTCATCTCCAACGGCCGCGTGGAGTTCGGGAGCGGTGAGTCGGCGTCCGACATGGAACTGGGCGGCTTCCAGGTGGAGCGTGGTCTGAAGAAGGCCATGTGGGAGGAAGCCACTCGCGAGATCACCAACATGATGGTCACCACTCCGTACCAGGGCTTCGAGGGCGAGTTCTTCTCCATGCCCGCCCGCAACGTGGTGCCGAAGCCGATGCAGAAGCCGCACCCGCCGCTCTGGGTGGCGGCATCCCGGCGGGAGACGACCATGGTTGCGGCACGCCTCGGCATGGGGTCGCTGGGGTTCGGGTTCGAGACGCCGGACGAACTGGGCGAGCGCACCCGCGAGTACTACCGGCTGGTGCGGGAGGAGTGCATGCCCATCGGCCACGCCATCAACCCGGGCCTGGCCGTCCTCAACACCTTCATGATGGGGCCCACGGACGAGGAAGCGCTGCGCCGCAGCGCCAACGGCCCCGGCTTCTTCTCGTACTCGCTGGGCTACTACTACAACCCCGCGACGGGCGGGAAGCACCCGGTGGGCGCCGCCAACGTGTACCGCAAGTACCGAGACGAGTCGTCCGAGGCGCAGGCGCAGCAGCGCCAGGCGCGCAGCGGCTTCCTGGACGAGTCCGAGATCCGCGCGGAGGAGCCGGAGGAAGAGGTGCAGCGCGCCCTCTACCGCGCCGCGCGCTCCGGCAACGCCATCGGCACGGTGGACCGGCTCCGCAAGACGCTCAAGATGTACGAGGACCAGCACCTGGACGTCATGATCTTCGTCGCGCAGGCGGGTGACCGGAAGCACGAGGACATCATGGAGTCCATCGACACCTTCGGGCGCAAACTGCTCCCGGAGTTCAAGGAGCGCCACGAGACCGTCCACCGGAAGTGGCGGGAGGAGCAGCTCCAGGGCGTGGAGTTCCCGGTGAACTCCTCGATCTAGGGGACCACCGAGAGACTGAGCGACGAGCGAGGCGTAAGCGAGGGACCGGCGATGCCCAAGCCAGACCAGGTCAACGACCCGGACCTGCGTGCGCAGATCGAGAAGGCCTACAGCGCCATGCGCGCCGGCAACGGCACGGAGGCGGTGAAGGTGCTGGCGGACGCCTACCT
The DNA here is from genome assembly GCA_964439675.1 of uncultured Dehalococcoidaceae bacterium. Classification (GTDB taxonomy): domain Bacteria; phylum Chloroflexota; class Dehalococcoidia; order UBA2979; family UBA2979; genus W-Chloroflexi-9. Next base: position 5,486 of record CAYTRA010000053.1, on the reverse strand, counting down.
CTACCTGCTCACCAAGCACCCGGAGATGCTGGACGAGACCATCGAGCCGCGCCCCGGCCGCCAGATGCCGGCGGTCATGCGGTGGCCAGCGCTGGGCGCCAATCTCACGCTTGAGTCGGTCATCCAGAAGAAGCCCCGTATCGAGTTCGTCCGCGACCGCTTCGCCGTGAGCGAGGCCATCACCTACTACGAGTACACCCTGGAGTCCGCCATCCAGCAGGGTGTCTGACCCGTCCCCGGACGCCGGCGCGTCACAAGGAGGGCTCACATGACTACCACCGACGACCGCACCGACCGCACAGACAGCACAGGCCGAGGCATCGACCCGCGCGTCGAGGGCATCCGTCCCGCACCCGCTGGCTACGAGCCCGTCTCCGTCGACTACGTCGCCAACCCGCATCCCGTGCTCCGCCAGATGCGCGAGGATGGCGGCGTCCACGTCCACCAGGCGCACCAGGGGCCTCGAGTTGTCCTCACGAGGTGGGCGGACGTGGAGGCGCTGCTGCGTAGCAAGGACGTGTTCAAGGATGTCCGCAAACTCGCCGAGGACGATCCGCGCCGCGTGGGTGTCCTGCCCGCCGAGAATCCGAGGGCCGGCCAGGCGCCGAGCATTCTGGGCCTTGACGCGCCGGAGCACGACCGTCTGCGCCGGCTGGTGAACCGTGCGTTCACGCCTCGCGCGGTCGATGCGCTGACGCCCCACATCGAGGAGATCGCCGACCGGCTGCTGGACGAGGTGGCCGGGCAGGACGAGATCGACTTCATGGAAGCCCTCGCGATCCCGCTGCCGGTGATCGTGATCTCGGAGATGCTGGGCGTGGACCCGGAGGATCGAGCGCAGTTCAAGCAGTGGTCGCTCACCATGGTGAACAGCGACCTCCGGCCAGACGACCACGACCGCATCCGCCGCGGCCGCGCGGCCCGCGAGGCGATGCGCGCCTACTTCGACCGCGTGGTCGCCGAGCGTCGCGAGGCGCCGGGGGACGACCTCATCTCCGCCCTCGTGCTGGCGGAGGACGAGGGCGATCGCCTGACCCACGACGAGACGCTGACGATGCTAGGGTTGCTGCTGAACGCGGGGAACCTCACCACCACGGACCTGCTGGGCAACGGCCTGCTGGCGCTCCTGAGCCACCCGGGACAGGTCGAGGCGCTCCGCGAGCGTCCAGAACTGATGGGCAACGCCGTGGAGGAGATGCTCCGCTACACGCCGCCCGTCCTCGGTACCGGCCGCATCACCGCCCACGCGCAGGAGGTGGCGGGGTGCCCCGTGGGCGAACACATCTCCATCACCGGCTCGGTCATCGCCGCCAACCGTGACCCCGAGGTCATCGAGGATCCCGAGCGCTTCGACGTCACGCGCGACGAGATCCGCTACCTTTCCTTCGGCGGCGGCATTCACTTCTGCCTCGGCGCCAACCTCGCGAGGAACGAGGCGCGCGTGGCGCTGGAGCGTCTGTTCGCGCGCTACCAGGACATCCGCCTGGCCATCGACCCGGCGGAGGCGGAGTGGCGCGGCGGCGGCGCCTTCCGAGGCCTGGAGCGGCTGCCGCTGCACGTGACCGCCCGCGCGGGCGGGTGAGGGAAGGCGATCGAGGATGCCTCGGCTGGTGGTGGACCGCGAGACCTGCATGAGTTCGGGCCAGTGCTACATGGTCCAGCCGCGCCTCCTCCAGCCGGACGAGGACGACATCCCCGTCCCCACTGCGGACGAGTTCCCGGAGGAGGACCGCGAGGCCCTGCTGGACGTGGTCAAGGTCTGTCCCACGGGCGCCCTTAGCGTCGAGGAGTAGTCACGGCATGGCCGAGGATCGTGACGCCCTCCTGCGGCACTATCGCCAGATGCGCCAGGAGTTGCTCGCCGCCATCGAGGGCGTCAGCGACGATCGCCTGGAGGAGGCGTCGCTGGACGGCTGGTCCGTGAAGGACCACCTGGTGCACATCGCCCTCTGGGACGAACTACGCGCCGAGGAGGTCGCCCGCGTCTCCGCTGGCCAGCAGTCCGCCTGGCACATGACCGACGAGCAGGGCGACACCTACTCCGACCTCGGTCGCACCGCCCGCGCCGGCTGGTCGCTCGCGCAGGTGCGCTGGGAACTGGAGCACACGCACCAGCGCGTGCTCCTCGCCATCGCTTCCGCGTCCGAGGCGGGCCTGGACCCCTCGCGCTACGGCGAGGCCGGCCTCCTGAGTCACCACGAGGCGCAACACACCCGCTGGGTCAGGCGCTGGCGCGGCGAGCAAGGGCTGTAGCCGCGACGTCGTGACTGTGCCCTGGGCCAGCCAGCGGGATGCGCCCTCGCGATGCCGGTTCCGTTCATCCTGCGTGTCGAAGGACGCCCGCGGAGCGGGCGCGGAACCAGGGGGCGAGCAGACGCGCCGCCCGTCGTACTGAATCTCCGCCTCATTGGCTGCCCGGAAACACCTCTGCCATCGCCAGCCGTTCCGCTTCTAGCGGCCCGTAGGCCACGTCCTGCTGCGTCCCCAGCACCATGGTCGCGCGACGCTTCGAGGTGAACGCGGGCCACACCGGCAGCCCCTTGTGGTTGGGGTCCCCCGTCCGCGCGAACGCGAGCCACGCATCCTGCATCGCCCTCGCCAGTGCCTCCACGCCCGCGCCCGTCCCGGTGAGTGGCGCGAGGTCGCCGTGGTTCGTCCCGAACACGAACGGAACTTCGAGGGCGTGACAGGAGCCGAGGGCGCCCTCGTAGAGGGGCGTGGGTTGGGTGAACAGGTACATGTATGTCGAGGGCTGATGCTTCGCCTGCGCCTCCGCGACCCGGATCGAGTGGTACCGGAACGTCCGATCCGTCTGCACCGCGAACCACACGTCCGCCGGCGCGGCGCGCTCTCGGCGCGCCTCTCGGGCGGTGCGGTACGCCTCGTAGGTCGCGGTCGCGCGCCCCGCGTCGCCGTCCGTGAGCGTCGCGGCGATGCGCGCGATCACGGTGGCGGCGTCCATGTCGGCCGTGCCCGGCGCCATCGCGCCGAACAGCCGCGACTCGTCGAGGTTCGTGCCCGCGATGAGCGCCACCTCGGAGGCGGCGCCGTCGGCCAGCGCCTCGCGGGGATACTTCGGCAGCGAGTCGCCATCGACGACGGGTCCGAACGAGGCGCCCCCGCCACCCATGATGCCGCCTTCGGCCGCCATGGTTGCTTCGGCCAGCCGCACCTGCGCGTCGATCAGGTCCGCCAGGGGCAGGGAGCGGAGGCGCTCGGCGTCGGGGCGCTCCATGCCGAGGTGCGCCAGGTACTGGCGCGCGGCGCTCGAGGCCTGCTCGGGGCTCATCGGCGGGTCGTACGTGCTCTGCGCGATGGCGCGGTGGAACAGCCCTCGAGCAGCGGGGGTGGCCAGGAGCGTCTCCACGCTCTTCCCGCCGGCGGATTCGCCGAAGATGGTGACGTTGTCGGGGTCGCCGCCGAACGCGCGGATTTCCTCCTGGACCCAGCGCAGCGCGGCCACCTGGTCCAGCAGGCCGAAGTTCGCGCCGCCCAGTTCCTCGGCGAACAGGAAGCCGACGGGCCCCAGCCGGTAGTTGATCGTGACGATCACCACGTCACCGCGGCGGGAGAGCGTCGCGCCGTCGTACATGGGCGACGAGCCGGTGCCCGTGCGGAAGCCGCCGCCGTGGATCCAGACCATGACCGGCCGTCGGGCGTCGTCGAGGCCCGGTGTCCAGATGTTCAGGTTGAGACAGTCCTCGCTGATCTCCCGGTCGCCTGCGCTGAACGCCCCCGCGAAGATCGAGGCGACCTGTTGCCTCGGAGGCTGCGGCGCGGCGGCGCCGAATGCGGTCGCGTCCCTTGTGCCGTCCCACGTTGCCGCCGGCTCGGGTGCTCGGAACCGCCCGTCGCCCACGGGTGGCGAGGCATATGGGACGCCTCGGAACACCGCGAGGCCGCCCTCCCGGCTGCCACGCAGCCGCCCCCGGCTGGTCATGACCTCGACGGTTGCGGAGCCCCCGGGCGTGGCGTTGGACATCGTTTTCCCTCCTCGCGAGGCGAGAATACCGCGCGGTGCAACACGCGTGTGTTTAGCGGAGGTGGCGCTGCATGCGCCGCGGGCGCCGCTACCATGCGCCGGGCACGGGGGGCGTGCCGGCAGCGAGGGGAAGCACCATGGCGGGGCGGGTTGAGGGCAAAGTGGCGGTGGTGATGGGCGGCGGGCAGACGCCCGGCGAGACCATCGGCAACGGGCGGGCGACGGCGACCCTCCTGGCGCGCGAGGGCGCGAAGGTGCTGGTGGTGGACCTCGACGAAGCACGGGCGCAGGACACTGTGGACGCCATCCGCGCGGAGGACGGCACCGCCGAGGCGATGACGGCTGATGTCCGCGAAGAGTCGCAGGTGCGCGCCGTCATCGATGGCGCGGTGGAGCGCTTCGGCCGGCTCGACCTGCTGCACAACAACGTGGGGGCCAGCCTGGCCATCGGTGACGCGCCGGCCACGGACCTGGAGGTGGAGGTCTGGGACCGCATCGTCCAGATCAACCTGCGAGGCATGTGGTTGGCCTGCAAGTGGGCGATCCCGGTCATGCAGCGCCAGGGTGGCGGCTCCATCGTGAACATCTCATCGATGGCGGCGCGGCACGCGTACCCGTGGGTGGGCTACAAGACGACGAAGATGGGCGTGATCGGCCTCACGGAGCAGCTGGCCGGCCAGTACGCGCGCGACCTGATCCGAGTGAACACGATCCTCCCCGGCCTTATGAACACCCCGATGGCCATCGAGGCGCGCGTCGCTGCCGGCACGCCTCGCGACGAGGTGCTGGCATCGAGGAACGCGCGCATCCCGCTCGGGCGGCAGATGGGGAGCGCGTGGGACGTGGCCTACGCCGCGCTGTTCCTGCACTCGGACGAAGCGCGGTTCATCACCGGGGTCTCGCTGCCCGTGGACGGCGGCATGCAGGTCGGCTGAGACGCCGGACTAGGCCTGCTCCTGGAGTTGCTCCAGGAACTCGATGAGTGTCAGGCCGGACTCGTGCCATGCCTCGGCGGCTTCCAGCCCGACATAACGGTAGTGCCACGGCTCGAAGATGTAGCCGGTGATCGCCTCGCCGTCGCGGGGGTAGGAGAGGGCGAAGCCGTACTCGTGGGCGTGTTCGGCCAGCCACTGGCCGGGGGCGGTGTCCGCGAAGGATTCCACGAGTGCCCACCCGTTGTCCGGGGCGGCGAAGTCCATGGTGAGGCCCAGTTGGTGCTCGCTGTGGCCAGGCTCCGCGCTCTCGCGGCGCGCCTGCTCCTCGCCCAGCGTGTCTACCCAGTACTGGAACGTCTCCACCTGCGTCTCGTACGAGCGGTACGCGGAGCGGATGCGCAGGTCCACGCCGTCCTCCGCGGCCGCGGCGATCATCGGCTCGAGGGCATCGAGGGCCACGGCGCGCAGTTGGAGGCCGCCGAACTCCGGCGCGTGCCACTCTGCGGGGAGGAACTCCAGGTCGTCGGGTGCGTAGCCGTCCGGCAGCGCGCGCTCCTTGTCCACCAGCA
>CAYTRA010000052.1:5625-11010 GCA_964439675.1 uncultured Dehalococcoidaceae bacterium | reverse complement strand
GGCAAGACCCGGGACAGCGACAAGATCCGCGGCCTGGAGATGGGCGCGGACGACTACCTGGCCAAGCCCTTCAACCCGGAGGAACTCACCGCCCGCGTGCGCGCCGTCCTGCGGCGCGCTCGACGCGAGGGGGGCGTCTCCGACGAACCGATCCACGTGGGCCCGCTCATGATCGACCTGGAGCGGCGCGTGGTGGAGCGCGACGGGGAACTGGTGCCCCTGACCCGCACCGAGTGGAACCTGCTGGAGGTGCTCGTCCGGAACCAGGGCAAGGCCCTGATGAACCCCGAGATCCTCGGCAAGGTGTGGGGGCCGGAGTACGTGGACGACCTGCAGTACCTGCGGGTCTGGATCTCGCGTCTGCGGCGCAAGTTGGAGCCGGACCGCCCGGAGGACTCGATCATCCGCACGTTCCCGGGCATGGGCTACATGTTCCGCGACATGCGCGCCGAGAGCGGCGACGGCGAGACCGACAGCGCCGACGCCAATGCGGCCCCGGAGGACGGCGAAGCGGACGAGGCAAACATCGAGGCGGGCAGCGAACCGCGCGAGCGGGCGGACTAGGCCCGACCGGCGTCCCGGTTTGCTCCTGGTCACCGGCTGGAGGGGATGAGCCGCTCCAGCCGGCGGACCAGCTCGAACGGATCAAACGGCTTGTCCAGCGCGGCCTCCGCGCCCAGTTCCTTGCGGGCGCGGTGCGCGCCGTACGCCGACAGCACCAGCACGGGCGCCTCGCAGCCTCGAGTGCGCAACTCGCGGTAGCAGGTCCGCCCGTCCACCTCCGGCATCTCCAGGTCCAGCACGATCACCTCCGGACAGCCGCCGTCCACGATCTCCAGCGCCTCCGCTCCGTTGGAGGCGGTGCGCACCTCGTGGCCTTCGTCAGAGAGAGTGACGGCCACCAGCCTCCGGACGACCGGGTCATCGTCAACGACCAGGATTTGCACGAGGCGACGTTTCCAGGGTGGCGGGTGCACCACTCAAGTCAGCATCAGAGCGGTCAGGATGGGTGGGCGCGGCTGGCGTCAGGATCACCACGGCACGCCGGCGCCGACGCCGGATGTAGCGTCCGCACGGCCGAGTCACGCAGGAGCCCAGTGGATCGATGAATGGACTGAGTCAACGGCACTGCGTGTCAGTCGGTCGTGGTCTGGAGTTTTGTGCCGGGCCTTGAACCATCGTCCGCCACCTGGATCGTGAACGGTGGTGGCGGGCATAGCGGCTCCGAACGTCGCGAACGCCACGCGGGGAGCGTGGCGTTGAGGAAGAGCGGTCCCCGCCGGGCGCGTTACGAGGGCTCGAGCGGAACGCACCGCGGCGGGACTGCTTCGCGGGAGATTTGACGCTAATCCGAGTGTCGAAGGGGCGACGGTACGGGCGGGGTGCATGACAAATTCATCCCGCCTCAACGTCTCCTTACCCACCACTCACTGTCGCTCATCAACGGTCATGACCGGCAGCGGCGCCAGTTCACGCTGCAACGCCTCGCCCAGGTGACTGCGGTCCGGCAGCTCCACGTCTACCAGCGCCACCTGGTCCACCTGCTCCTCCCGGGCGATGGCGGAGAAGCCGGCGACCGGGTCGCCGGCCAACTCCACCCGGAAGCGGATGGGGACGTGCATGGGCACGGACGCCGATGCCTGCCGGAGGCGCTCCGCCAGCGCCTGCCGAGCCTCCTCGGCCTGCTCGCTCACCTCGGCCAGTTCGCCCACGGCAGCCAGCACCACCTCGCCGTCCGAACCCGCCAGGCGGGCGGCGTCCGGGATCGCGCGGAAGGACTCGACGTCCTCGCGGACCGGCACCATGACACGCATCCCAGCCTCCTTCGCCCTCTCGAGCCGCTAGGCGATGATCCGCGCGAACTCGCGCAACTCGTGCTCAAAGTCCTTCGCATGCAGGAGGACACGGGCCGGCCCTGCCATGTCCGTGAACTCGATGCGTACGTATCCGTCCTGCCCCGTGAACATCATGCTGTCGGAGTTCGTGGTCTGCTCAGGCTCCATCCCGAGCATCTCCTCGAAGTAGCGGCGCGCCTCACCTCGGACGTGAGCCAGGCTGTGCGCCGGCTCCACCTCCATGCTCAGCATCCACGTAGCCTTTCTGCGCACTGCGTGCGTCATTCGTCACACCCGTGTGCATGCGGAGCATCGGCCGCACCGCGGACACCAACTGGCCGGGCCGCCCCTGGGGCGCCCGCCTGGCAAGTGATCCGTGAGGCGAGGCCATGGTCGAGCCTCAATACCGGGGTCTGGACGATCCGGCCCACTGGCCGCCCGGATAGGCGGGGCGGACCTCACCGGCGAGCCATGCTCGCGGCCCGAAGGATCACCGCCTCGTGTCGCCGGTCGCGGGTGCGCCCGCCTACCGTCCCACGAGGTGTTGGCTCGCTCCTTCGCATGCCGCCGAAAAATAGGTCGCGCATCCTGAAGGGCAAATCAAGCACCTGAAGAGGACGTATCAGGCTTGTGTCAGTCTCAGCACGATTGATGTCACATGTTCGCAATAGCCAGTTCTGGCGGGTTGAGCCTCTGCAAGCACGCCGACGGCACGGTGCCTGCAAGCGGCAAGACTGCATGCGAGGAGGCACCATGATCGCGAGGTTTGCACGGCTGGAGGCCCAGCCAGAGAAGGCGGATCGCGTCCGCCAGGCGCTGGCGGACATGGTCCGCGCCTCCAAGACGGAGGACCCCATGCTTGGCGAGTACGTCCTCTATGAGTCGGAGGATGACCCGGGCGAGTTCTTGATCGAGCAACACGTGTCCTCTGTGGACGAAGCGATGCAGGATCCGGACCAGGACAACCAGCGCCTGATGGAGCTGGGCACCGCGTTGCGCGAACAGTTGATCCGCCCGATCAAGATCAGCCGCTACCACCTCATCACAGAGGTCGACGGCCCCCAGGCGTAACCCCTCCCCGAACCCGGCCCCAAAACAGACACCGTCCCGCCTCTCGGCGGGACGGTGATTGTTGGTGCCGTCGTCGATGTTTCTCGAGGGGCTGAGTAACGCCGGCGACAACGCTCCAGTCGAGTGACTCGACTCAGGCCTCGGGGGCGGGTGTCCTCGGCCAGGATGGGACTATGAGGCACCACCGCTTGCGAACGCATCGCAGAGTGTCGAGCGCTCTATCGGTTGTTTCCCAGCGCCTGAAGTAACCGCACATAACGTCACAAGGACGACCAACGTCGCGTGAGAACGCCCTGTCAGAACGTCCAGGCGATCAGCACCTGCTGCTCCGCATCGCGACCCCCGGCCCGCGTGTACGCCGCGCGTGCCGCCTCGTTGTCCTCGCCCGTGAGCACCCACATGCCGTAGCACCCGCGCTCGCGCGCCAGGTCCGCGAGCGCACGCACGAGGTCGGTCGCGATGCCTCGCCGGCGGTACGCCTCGTCCACCCCGAGTTCGTAGAGGAACATCTCGGTGCCCTTGTCCGGATGCGTCATCTCCACTCCCGTCACGAAGCCCGCGGGCTCGCCGTCCTCGTACGCCACCAGCAGGTGATGCTCCGGCTTGCCGAGGAACAACCGCGTCCACTCCGGCTGCGGTGGCTCGTCGAAGAGGTGCCCGGCCGCCGCCACCAGGTCGTCCTGCCCCTCCCCCAGGCGCTCGATGCGTCTCGCCATGTGTCCCCTCGCTTCGGTCAGGCCTCGCCGCGGCCAGTTCTCGACGGGAGCGTAGCCGGCAGCCTTGCGCCGCGGGCGTAGCATCCGCGCGCAGTACCCGGCGCCCCCCTCGAGCCGCGGGGTACGCCCGGGAAGGAGGACCTCGTGCCCTGGGTTGACGTCAACGGCATCGACATCCGCTACATCGAGGAGGGACAGGGCCTGCCACTGGTCTTCCTCCACGGCAACAGTTCCTGCTCGGTCGCCTGGGAACGACAGTTCGAGGCCTTCGCGAACGACTTCCGCTGCATCGCCTACGACAGCGTGAACCACGGCTTCTCCGCGAACTCGCCCCGCGACGCCGAGGAGCCCGACCGCGCCGACGAACTCGAGGGCTTCCTCGCGGCGCTCGGCATCGAGCGGCCAGTGCTCGCGGGGAACTCGATGGGTGGCAACACGATCCTGCGCTGGGCCGTCCGCCATCCGGACGAGGCGCGCGCCCTCATCATCTCCGGCGCCGGCGTGCGTTCGGGCGCGGAGAGCGCGCCGCCGCAGCGGGCGCCCATGGACCTCGAGACGCTCTACGTCCCGGTGGGCGCGTCCTTCACGCCGGCGTTCAAGGACCGCGACCCCGTGGGCCACGAGCGCTACTTCCGCATCCGCTCCACCGCCACCCGCCTGGAGGCCCTCCGCCATCCGAGGCAGCCTGCCCGGCGCACGGTGGAAGAACGCGCGACGCTGATCGACCGGGTGACCTCGATCGCGGCGCCCATGCAGATCATCACTGGCGAACTTGACTCCGCCCTGGAGGCGGCGAAGACGCTGCACGAGGTGAAGCCGGACGCACGGCTGCACGTCATCCCCGGCGGCCCGCACAACGCCTACTTCGAGATGCCCGAACAGTGGAACCCCGTCGCCCGCGCCTTCCTCCACGAGGTGCTCGCGACCGCCTAGCCGGTCACGTCACGTCGGGGCGCCGGCGGTCACGCCGGTGCCCCACGTGATCGCGTTGCGGAACAGCTGGCGGAAGGCCTCGACCTCCCACGAGCCGCGGAAGCGGAGCGGCGTCTTCCCGTCCGCGTCCACGCTCTCGTGCACGAAGGGCTGCACGTTGGTCGTCGGCGTGTGCGTGTGGCCCAGGGCGAAGTAGGCGACCTCGCCATGCCCCACGCGCCGCACGTACCCTAGTGTCCGCGTCACCCCGTCCGCGTGGAGCGACGTGTCTTCGTCGTAGACGAACCCGAAGCCCGGCGGCGACGAGTCCGCGCCCAGGCGGTTCGTGAGCAGCACCTGCGTGTTCGCCGGATCCAGCACCTCGATCATGTACGGCTCGTCCGCTGTCTCGAAGACTGGCGGCAGGCCCTCGGTGAGCGGATGGCCGCGCGCCACGTGCACCTCGAAGCGGCGCACCGGCTCGTGGTTCAGGAAGAAGGCGCCCAGCGTCTCGTGGTAGGGCATGCGCACCATCTGCTTGCGGCGCGACTCCCCAACCCGCTTCGTGCGCCCGCCCGCAGTGCCATGGATGCCGACCCAACGACCGCCCTGCTCCAGCCACTCGCGCAGCACCTCGTTCTCTTCGCCATCGGCGTACGGCCCGGCGACGTAGGTGAACAGGAAGTCGCACCCCGGCAGCCACTTCGCGATGTCGGTGAAGTCGCTGGCCACGGACGCATGCACGCGCTCGTCCTGCTGGAGGGCGGCCAGCGCCTGCACGCGCACGTAGTCGTGGTCATGCCCCGCGTGCGATCCCACGGGGTACCCGCCCGTGATCACATGCGCCCGGA
>CAYTRA010000052.1:0-5525 GCA_964439675.1 uncultured Dehalococcoidaceae bacterium | reverse complement strand
CCGTTGACCACGAACTTCGGGACGTGGCCCGTGAGCGGCGCGAAGACGATGGGGTCTGTCAGCGCGTGCACCAGCGCCTCGTCCTCGCGGAGGTCCTCGAACGGGGTGCCGGCCACCTCGAAGCGCGAGTAGTCGCCACTGCCGCCGACGAAGAGCGAGGCGGCGCGCACGCGCCGGTCGAGGGCGATGAACGGCACGCCGATGCGGCACCCCATGGAGACGCCGTGGTAGCCGATCGCGTCGTGCCGCACGTCCTCGCGGGTCAGCAGGTAGTCCACGGTGCGCATCAGGTCCTGCACCGCCTGCATGCGCTGGTCGCGCGTGCGGAACATCAGGTCCGGCCTGGTGGGGGTGAGCCGGCCTCGATTGTCCGGCCGCTCTCGCGAGCCGAAGCCGTACGCGTCCACCGCCACCATCATCAGCCCGGACGCCGCCCATCGAGGCCCCACCGGGTCGGGAGCGTTCGGCGTGGCGGTGACGTTGCCGTGGCGCCCGAGGGGCGTCGAGCCGTGCTGCACGATGACGGCCGGCCACGGCCCATCCCCCGCCGGCGCGACGATCGTCGCGAGTACCCGTTCGTCGTGGGTCGAGCCGAACGTGACCCGCTCGCGGCGAATGTCCGTCCTCGCCCTGCGCGTCGCGAGGTCAATGGCTGGTTCGGGCTCGCTGGTCGCGAGCAGCGGGAGTGTCCGGTCGTAGGCGTAGAGGTGGCGCAGGAGCGCCTCGGAAACCTCGGTCATCGCGGACTCCCTACGTGCGCCGCTCCGGCACGATCTCGGTCAGCACGCCACCGGTGCTGCTGGGGTGGAAGAAGGCCACGGTCTGTCGCCCGTCCGCCGTGCGAGGCAACTCGATCTCCCGCAGGCCGGCAGCGCGCAGCCGTTCCGCCTCTGCAGCGACGTCGAGGGCTGCGTAGCACAGGTGGTGCAGCCCCGCCCCGCGCTTCGCGAGGTAGCGGGCGGCGCCGCTGGTGGCGCCAGGCGCGGGGATCAATACCTCCACCTGCGTCTCACCCTCGCCAACCTGGAAGAAGTAGTTGTAGGTCTGCTCCGGAGCGAAGTACGAGCCCTCCGGCCACTTCGACCGAGGCTCGTCCACCCTCAACCCCAGCGCATCACCGAGGATGGCCACGGCCTCCTCGATGGTCGGGGCAACGAGCCCCACGTGGTCCAGGCGCGTGAACATCGCCCCCTCCCCTCGAACGCCGGGAGTGTACGCGCGCCTGTCGAGGGCTACCGGCGTTCCAGCCACACGATCGGCACCTCCGGCTCCACCTGGCGGAACTCGGGGTCGCCGGTGACCACGGCCGCGTCTAGGCGCTTCGCCAGAGCGACCGCAAAACAGTCCGCGTAGGACATCGCCAGGCGTGCCTTCAGGGCAGCTGCCTCCATCGTGAGGGCCGTTGTCGCCTCATGGAGGTGGATGGGCTGCGCGTGCACAGCCTGGAGTGCCTGCTCCGCATGGCGGCCCCCGCCGAGCCGGTGTGCGCGGTAGATCACCTCGCCCACGTTGATGACGCACATGTGGAGGACAGCACGACCCTCGGTTGCCTCTCGCAGGAGGCGCGCCACCTCGCCAGCACCGGTCTCCTCCTGGAGGAGGGCCAGGATCGGGAACGAGTCCATGACCAGGACGGTCGGTTCAGCGTCGCTAGCCACCCGGTTTGAACTCGTCCACGTCCTCCGCCACTCGACGCTCGCGCCTCCGCGGCGGAGGCAGGTCGCGCTCCTCCAGGTCCAACTCCTCCCGCTTGGCGGCGACGATGTCGAGGCGAGCCGGGGCCAGGAGGCCGCGTAGCGCCTCGATGGGATCGCCGGCCGGCACCGGCATGACGGTGACGCGCCCATCCCACTCGACGAACGCGACGCGATCGCCCTTCGTGAGCCCCCACTTCTCGCGGATCGCCTTCGGGATCACCACGAGCCCCTTCTCAGAGACCGTGGAGTACTGGACTACCTCGTGCTCGGGCATAGGTACACCTCGCGCACGAGTATATACGTTCCTCCAATTCGTATGTACCTCTGGAGAAGCCCCGCCCGTCTGGTACCTTCCGCCCGCAAGCAGGGGAGGCACGCCCATGTCCGAGGAACTGATCGCTGGGTTCTCGAAGGCGCGGCTCGCGCGCATCGATGCGTGGGCGCAGCGCTACGTGGACGAAGGACGCATCTCCGGCGGACAGGTCGCCATCCTCCGGCACGGCGCCGAGGTCTACCGCGCGACCTACGGCATGTGCGACATCGAGCGGAAGACCGCCACGGCGCAGGACACCATCTACCGCATCTACTCCATGTCCAAACCGATCACGTCGGTGGCGCTGATGATGCTGTGGGAGGAAGGGCTCTTCCAACTGGACCGGCCGGTCGGGCGCCTCATCCCCGCGTGGGATGACCTGCAGGTGCGCGTCGGTGGCCGCTACCCGGACTTCGAGGTGCGCCCGCCCGCCCGTCCGATGCAGATCCGCGACCTGCTGACGCACCAGGCCGGCCTCTCGTATGGCTTCATGCCAAACGCGCCCATCGACGCCGCCTACCACGAACTCGGCGTCCGGCCCGAGCGTCACAACGGCACGCTGGCGGAGTTGATGGAGCGTGCGGCGAAGGCGCCGCTGGAGTTCGACCCTGGCACTCGGTGGAAGTACTCCATCGCCACGGACGCCTGCGGCTACCTGGTGGAGCACTTCTCTGGGATGCCGCTGGACCGCTTCTTCCGGGAGCGCATCTTCGAGCCGCTGGGGATGAAGGACACCGGCTTCGACGTGAGCGCGGAGCAGCAGCCCCGCTTCGCCTCCAACTACCGTCGGCGGAGCACGCGCGAGATCGTGGTCTCAGACGACGGGCAGGCCAGCGAGTACCTGAAGCCCGCGACGCTGTTCAGCGGCGGCGGCGGGCTGGTCTCCACCACGGACGATTACCTCAACTTCTGCCGCATGCTGCTGAACGGCGGCACCCTGAACGGGGAGCGCCTCCTCGCACCCAGCACCATCGACCTCATGACCATGAACCACCTGCCAGACGACGCCGACATGGCGTCCCTCTCCGACGATGGCTACGCGCAGGTATCGAGGCAGGGCGTGGGCTTCGGGCTCGGCTTCGCGGTGCACATCGATCAGCAGCGCTCGCTGCAGAGCCAGTCGCTGGGGGCGTACTACTGGGGCGGCGCAGCCAGCACCCACTTCTGGGTGGACCCGGTGGAGGACCTGGCGGTGGTCTGGATGACCCAGATCCCCTCCGGCACCTACGACTTCCCGCGCCAGTTGTCCTCGCTCGTGTACTCCTCGCTGCTCGCGTAGGGCCTCTATGCCTCGGTGCCGGGGTGGCGCCCCAGGGCGCGTGTCTGGCGCATGAGGCTGTGCGAGAGCAGGACCAATGCCACGCCGTTCAGTGGGTGCAGCGCGCGGGCCCAGCCGAGCGAGTCACGATCCAGCAGGGCGAAGAACGGCTGCACGTGCACCAGCACGAAGATCACGGCGAACAGCACCCACACTCGCCGCCCCACCCTGCCCAGCGCGGCAGCGATCAGCATGAGGAACGGCCAGTAGGTCAGTGACCATCCGAGTCCAGTGTGCGCGGCCAGCATGTCGCCGTCCCACATCAGGAACGCACCGGCGAGGTACGCCTGCGCCAGCAGGAGCGCCATGAAGACGCCGGTCAGCCAGAACAGCCACCGTCGAGCGGTCAGCGCGCGCTGTGGGACGTCATCGACGGTCGTTGCGGCAGTCGTCGAGGTCATCTCACTCCGCCGTCACAATGACGCGGCCAGTCATGCCGCCGTGGAGCGTGCACAGGTAGTTGTAGGTGCCGGGCGCGTCGAACATGTGGGTGAACGTGCCCTCGCGGAGGAGTTCGGACTGGAAGCCGCCGTCGCCGACCACGTTGTGGCGGGCGCCACCTTCCCAGATCCAGGTCACCTCCGTGCCGGCCGGGACGCGGATCACCCGCGCCTCGTACTCGTTGTCCTTCACGGCCACCTCGGTGACGCCGTCCACGGGCTCCACCTCGTCCAGCGATTGGCCCTCGCAGGCCACGAGGCAGGCCGCGAGGAGGCCCGCCGTGGCGAGCAGGATGATGTGCTTCACGTTCCGATCCTTCCGACGCCCGAGGGGAAATCGTCCCCCGGCTCATCCTCACGATCGAGGCCGAAGCGTCATACGGCGTCCCCCCGCGGGGGTACTTCGCGCCGATCGAGGGCGATCGAGCGGGTTATGTCAGGAGCGCCTCGACGTGGCGGCCGATCGCGAGGCTGGAGGTCAGCCCGGGCGACTCGATGCCGCCGAGGTGCACGTAGCCACCGTCGCGGAAGATCAGGAAGTCGGCCGGGTGGTCGCCCTGCACGGCCAGTTTTGGCCGGTAGCCCACCTGTCCCGGCACGAGGTCCTCGGCCTGCAGGTCATCACCGAGCAGCCACCGCCCTGCCGACAGGAACGCCTCGCGCCCTTCATCCACCGAGCGATAGTCGAGGGCCATGCCCCCCTGTTCGCCCTCGATCCAGGCGGTGTCCGGGCCGAGGTGCGCGACGCCGTCGACGTCGATGCTGAGGTGGAGCCCCAGGCCGCCGGCGTGCGCCTGGTGGCGCTGCACGTCATGAGAACCGGGCGGCACGGGATACACGGGCCGCGAGACCGCCCGCCCCCAGTTCGGGTCGGCGAAGTCGTAGTAGCGCCCTCGGTTCACGCGCTGACGCAGCACCGGCAGCCCCTCCCCACCGTCGAGGGGGTACCCGAGCGCCTCGGCGATGGCGGGCGCACCGTGGCCGGCGGCGTTCACGACTGCGCCCACGCGCAGAGTGGCCTCGCCGCCGTCGGCGTCACGGAGTCCGAGGGCGAACGAGCCGCCGAGGCGCTCGGCGGCGATGAGGCTGTGGTGGTAGGCGAAGAGCACGCCGGCCTCGCGGCAGGCGGACTCCAGCGAACGGGCATAGGCCGCCTGGTCGACCACTGAGGAGGTCTCCGACCAGATCGCCTCGCTCATGCGCACGCGAGGCTCCAGCGCGCGCGCCTCCTCCAGCGTGAGGCGGCGCATGCCCGGCACGGCGTTCGCCTCGCCGCGCGCCCAGACGCGCTCCAGCCCCTCGAGGTCGTCCGGCTCCACGGCGACGATCAACTTGCCGCAACGGCGCAACGGCACCGCGTGGGCGTCTGCCCACTCGTGCAGGAGCGCATTGCCCTCAATGCAGAGGCGGTGCTTCAGGCTGCCGGTCTCGTAGAACATGCCGGCGTGGACGATGCCCGTATTGTGCGCGCTGGTCTCGCGGCCGTACGCCTCGTTGCGTTCCACCACCACCACGGACGCACCCCGAGCCGCGAGGCGTTCCGCCACCGCGAGGCCGACCACGCCCGCACCGATGACGGCCACGTCCGCGTCAAGGCTCGCTTCAAGGCCCGCTGCGCGCTGGAGAGGTTCGTCTACCATGAGCACTCCAGCCCACACTCTCGCACCCACACGTCCTGCTGTCGCTCAGACCGCGCGTGCGTGCGAGACATCGAACTGGCTCGAAGGTTGGCCGGAGGCTTGCATGCGTCGACTCTC
>CAYTRA010000051.1:0-11139 GCA_964439675.1 uncultured Dehalococcoidaceae bacterium | reverse complement strand
GCATGCGTACGGAGGCGACCGAGCAACAGGCCGCCTCCGACCTGGCGGGAGCGGTGGCGACCGAACTTCGCGGTGACCGCTTCATCGCGTTCCTGCTGCAGGAGTCCATGCAACTGCTGGCGACGGACGCGTCCGACCGGCTGTCGCAGTTCACCAGCGGTCGCTACGAACTGGTCGCGGAGGACGACGAGTTCCTGGTGGTGGACCGCCTGAACGGCGACGAGCAGCGCTCCGTGAAGACGCTCTCCGGCGGCGAGACGTTCCTGGCCAGTCTGGCGCTGGCCCTCGCGCTGTCGGAGCACCTGCCGGAGATCTCCGGTACCGGCGGCGCGGTCTCCCTCGACTCGCTGTTCCTGGACGAGGGGTTTGGCGCGCTGGACGCGGAGGCGCTGGACCTGGCGGTGCAGGGCCTGGAGACGCTGGCCGAGGGCTCCCGAATGGTCGGTGTCATCTCCCACGTGGACGAACTCGCGGACCGCCTCACGGATCGGATCCGCGTGGAGAAAGGCGTGCACGGCAGCACCATCGCCGTGTAGCGGGTAGCATCCCCTCATGCCACACGTGGTAGCGCTCTATCGGTTCCCGGTGAAGGGCTTCACGCCGGAGTCCTGTGAGTCGCTGGTGGTGCAGCCGGATGGCCGCATCCAGGGCGACCGCGTGCTGGCGTTCCGCCTGAGCAATGCCGACGCCCCGAGGCCGCTCGCGGACGGCTCGGACTGGTGGCCGAAGAGCCAGTTACTGAGCCTCATGGACTACCCCGGCATCGGTCCGCTCCGCCTGCGCTATGACGACGAACGCCAGCACGTCTCGGTCACCCTCGAGGGTCGCGTGCTCGTCGAGGGCGGGCTGGACGAGGCGGGCCGCGCGCGCATCGCGGAGGCCGTGGGCGAGTTCGCCCGTGACCTGCCGGAAGCGAAGCGACTCCGCGAGGACGGCGCGCTCCCGCTGGTCCTCGAAGGCGACGGTGCCACCTCGCGGTTCCAGGACCGCCCGCTCGGGTTCGTGACCCTGCACGGGCGAGGCAGCCTGCTGCAACTGGCCGAGGCGCTGGAGCAGCCGGAACTGGATGAGACGCGCTTCCGCTCCAACATCGCCGTCGAGGGCCTGGAGCCGTGGTCCGAACTCGGGTGGACGGGGCGCGTGCGCGTCGGCGAGGTGGAGTTCAACTTCGACCACCTGGTGATCCGCTGCCTGGCCACGCACGCCAACCCGGAGACGGGCAAACGAGACGCCGAGGTGCTCACCACCCTCACCCGCACCTTCGGACTGGAACAACCCGCCTTCGGCGTCCTCATGCTGCCCTCGAACGGTGGCGGGACGATCCGTGTGGGCGACGAGGTCGAGGTCCTCGACTAGGGGGCCGTCCCGGTGGCACGTCGTACAATCCGGCCGTGACGCACATCCCCTACGACCCGGCCGCCCCGGACTCCGAGGCCAGGCTGCGCGAGGCGCGGAGCGCAGTCGGGCGTCTCCCCCGCGAGCGCACGCAGCTGCTGCCCGCCTTCCTCGCGGCGCAGGACGCCCTCGGCTGGCTGCCGCGCGAGGCGGTGGAGCACGTGTCCGAGCACACGCGCGTCCCCATCGCCGAGGTTTACGCGACGGCCACGGCGTACTCCGAACTCCGCCTGGAGCCGCCCGTGCCGGGCACGTGGTGCGTCTGCACGGGCGTCGCGTGCGGCCTCGCCGGCGCGGAAGCGCTGCTGGAGGCGATCCCCGACCGGACGAGGCCTATCGACTGCCAGTTCCTCTGCGCGCTTGCCCCAGTGGTGCACGACGACGCGGAACGCCTTTACGGCCGCGTGACGCCGCAGGACCTGCGGGAGCGCGTGGAGCAGCCCTCGTGAGCCGCGTGTCGCCCACGCCACCGCTCGCCCGCCTGCGCGGCGAGTTCCCGCCCGCCGGGCGGCCTCGGATCCTCGTGCACCGGGGGACGTGCGGTGACGCCGTGGGCGCCGAGGAGGTCGCGCTCGCGCTGCGCGCGGCGATGCCGGGCGCACCCATCGCCGAGGCTGCTTGCGACGGCGCCTGCTGGGCCGCCCCCTCCGCGACCGTGCAGCGCGAGGGGCACTCGCACCGCTTCGCTCACCTCGACCGTGGCATCCCGGACGAACTCGCGGCCTGCCTCGCAGGTGAGTGCGACGACGAATACGCCGGGCGGGGGATCTACGGCCTCCTGGAACGGCTCGGACGGAACGACGGCACCTTCGGCGACGTCATCGCTCGAGGTGCGTACGGCGCGGCGGCAAAGGCCGCGACGCTGCGTCCCGAGCAGATCATCGAGGCGGTCGAGAAGGCCGGCCTGACCGGGCGCGGCGGCGCTCACTTCGCGACGGCCCAGAAGTGGCGGCTCGCCTCGCAGCACGAGGGGCAGAAGTACCTCGTCGTGAACGCCGAAGAGGGTGAGCCCGGCGTCTTCAAGGACCGCCATCTGCTGGAGGGCGACCCGCACCGGCTCATCGACGGCATCCTGGTCGCCTGCCGCGCGGTCGGCATCGACACCGTCTACGTCTACATCAACGGCCAGGCGCGCAAGGCCCGCGCCGCGTTCGAGCGCGCCCTCGAGGATGCGCGGGAGCACGGCATCCTCGACGGGAGCGCCCTCGGCGGTGACGCCGTGAGCATCGAGGTGCGCTCCGGCGCCGGGGGCTACGTCTGCGGCGACGAGTCGGTGATCCTCAACTCGATCGAGGGCGAACGCCCGGTGCCGCGATACAAGCCGCCGTTCGCGACGGACGAGGGGCTCTGGGGACGACCCACCGTGATCAACAACACCGAGACGCTGTGCGCGGTCTCCACCGTGTTCGACACCCCTCCGCCACCGACGAAACTGATCCCGCTCTCTGGCGCCGTGCCGCGGCCCGGCCTGTACGAAGTACCGATCGACGGCAACACCACGTGGACGGGCGTCCTCGCGATGGCGGGCGCTGCGCCGGGGTTGGTGCCGGCGATCCTGCTCGGTGGCCCGTCCGGCCGCTTCGTGACCCCCGAGGAGTACGAGGCGCCACTGACGATGCGGGGTCTCGGCGCGGGCGGAGCGGTGGTGCTGCCTCGCGACGCGGACATCGCCGAGATCACGCGCTCCCTGACGGCGTACAACATGCGCGAGTCGTGCGGGGAGTGCACCCCGTGCCGGGAGGGCACACAGCGCCTCCTGCAACTCCTGGACGACGTGCCCGCCAACCGAGAGCGCATCGCGGATCTGCTGGAAGTGCTCGCGGAGGCGTCGCTTTGCCAGCTGGGTGGGATGGCGCCTCGGCCAGTCGCCTCGGCGCTGGAGTCGTTCCCGGAGGCGTTCGAGCGATGATCTTCGCCGCCATCGCTTGGCACCTGGCGGATACCTGCCTCACCCGCGACCTCTACCATGCGGTGCATGTGCAGGGAGGCCGCGCATGACACTCGACATGCCCGTCATCGCCTCGCCGGTCACGGTGCAAGTGGACGGCAAGCCCGTAGTGGTGCCCCGGGGCGCGATGCTGCTGGAGGCAGTGCTCGCGTCCGGCGCTGACCTCCCACACCTCTGCAAGCCCGAGGCGCGCGATCCCCTGGGTGCGTGTCGCACGTGCCTCGTAGAGGTGGAGGGCGCGCCACGCCTCGCGGCTGCCTGCCACACGCCAGTCGCCGAGGGCCAGTCGATCCTCACGACGTCCGAGCGCGCCCAGCGCGTGCGTCGAGGCGTGCTGGACCTGACCATCGGGATGTCCTCGGACGGTGAGGGTCGCGGCCAGGCGGCCGAGCACGCCAGGTCGCATGGGCTGCCGGTGTCGACGTACGAGCCGCTGCCGCGCAGCGGCTCACACCAGAGCAACCTGTTCTTCGACCTCAACATGCCGGACTGCATCCTCTGCGGCCGCTGCATCGACGCCTGCCAGGACACGCAGCACATCGGCGCCATCGGCATCAATGGCCGAGGGCTCACGGGGCACGTGGGCGTGCAGTTCGACCTGCCGTGGGAGGAGTCGATCTGCACCTCCTGCGGTCAGTGCATCTCCCAGTGTCCGACCGGCGCACTCATCCAGAAGCACGATGTCCCGGCGCGCGTCTCGCACCGTGCGGAGGCGGACCAGGTGGTGCGTACGACGTGCCCGTACTGCGGCGTCGGATGCGGACTCGACGTGAACCTGCGCGACGGCTCGGTGGCGTGGGTGGACGGCGTGCCGGAGAACGGCTCGTCGCTGGGCATGACCTGCGTGAAGGGCCGCTTCGGCCTTGAGTTCGTCCACTCCCCGGAACGTCTCACCACGCCGCTCATCCGCCGCGACGGGGAGTTGCAGCCCGCCTCCTGGGAGGAGGCGCTCGACCTCGTTTCTCGCAAGTTCGCGGCTTCGCTGGGTTCGTTCGCCGGAATCGCCTCCGCGAAGGCCACGAACGAGGATGGCTACGTGATGCAGAAGTTCGTGCGCGCGGTGATGGGGACGAACTCCATCGACCACTGCTCGCGCATGTGCCATGCGCCCTCGGTGGTCGCGCTGCAGCAGCAGGTGGGTTCAGGTGCGACCAGCAACTCCTACGAGGACTACGACAACGCCGGGACGCTCCTCGTCGTTGGTTCGGACACCGCACAGAACCACCCGGTCGTGGCCTCGCGGCTGCGGAAGGCCGTGGAGGATCGAGGCGCGGCGCTGATCGTGGTCAATCCGATCCGCATCGACCTCTGCGACGTCGCGGAGGTGCACCTGCAGGCGCGCCCGGGCACGGACGTCGCGCTCTTCAACGCCATGGCGCAGGTCATCCTTGAAGAGGGCCTGTGGAACCCCTCGTTCGTGGAGACGCGCACCGAGGGCTTCGAGGCGTGGCGCCGCGTGGCGGAGCAGGTGCGGCCGGAGGACGCGGAGCGCATCACCGGTGTGCCCGCGGAGGAGATCCGGCGTGCCGCCCGGCTCTACGCGCGACCTCGGCCGGGACGTGACGGCGAGGAGCGCGGCTCGTGCCTGATCTGGGGCATGGGCGTCACGCAGCACACCAACGGCAGCGACAACGCGCGCGCCCTCATCAACCTTGCGCTGCTGACCGGACAGGTGGGCGGCTTCGGCAACGGCATCTCGCCGCTGCGCGGCCAGAACAACGTGCAGGGATGCTCGGACGCAGGTTGCCTGCCCAACGTCTTCCCGGGCTACGAGGCCGTCGGGGGGCCCACGCACGAGAAGTGGGAGCAGGCCTGGGGCATCGAGATCTCTCGCGAGGCGGGCATGCAGGCCACCACGATGATCGAGGCGATGCTGGAGGGCCGGCTGCGCACGATGTACGTCGTGGGCGAGAACCCGCTGATCTCCGACCCGTATCTGGCGCACGCTCGCGACGCCTTCGACCAACTGGACTTCCTGGTGGTCCAGGACATCTTCATGAACGAGACCTCGGAGATCGCGGACGTGGTGCTGCCCGCCGCCTCGTTCGCGGAGAAGTACGGCACGTTCACCAACTCCGAGCGGCGCGTCCAACTCGTCCGCCCGTGGACCAGCGCACCCGGCGAGGCGCGCGAGGACTGGGCCGTGACCGCGGAGATCGCCCGTCGTGTCCTCCGCCTGCTGGAGCGCCCGACCGAGGGCTATGAATGGCCGGATGCCTCCGCCGTCTTCGACGAGATGGCATCGCTGACGCCGATCATCGCCGGGCTGTCGCACGAGCGGCTCGAGCGCGACGGCGGCATCCAATGGCCGTGTCCGGACGCCGATCACCCCGGGACGCCTCGACTGTTCCAGGACGACTTCCCGCGCGGAAAGGGGCTGTTCGTGGCCGTGGAGCAGGGGCCGCCCGCGGCGGAACTGCCCAGCAAGCGCTTCCCGTACACGCTCATCACCGGCCGCTCGCTGTATCACTGGCACACAGGCGCCATCACCCGGCAGGTCGCGGGCCTCGTCGGCAAGGTGCCGGTCGTCGCCGTCGACATGCATCCGCGCGACGCGGCGCAACTCGGCGTCGTCGACGGCCAGCAGGTGCAGCTCGCGTCGCGTCGAGGCGAGATCATCGCCGAGGTGCACGTCCGCGACTCGATGCGTCGAGGCGAACTGTTCGTGCCGTTCGTCCAACTGCAGGGCGTGGCCGCGAACTTCCTCACCAACAACGCGCTGGACCTCCCCTCCGGCATCCCGGAGTTCAAGGCCTGCGCCGTCCGCGTCGAGCCCCCTGGAACCCCCTCGAGGTCGGGGCGCGGACCTCGCCACCTGCGGAAGGGGCGAGAACCTGTGGGTGCTGGCGAGGGGTAGCGGTGGTCATACCGGCGGTATGACCATCGGTAGTACTGTTGGTATGACTCGTGATACCGTGGCGTTATGGACGACGAGCGCTACGCCAAGATCGCCATCAGCATCCCCGCCGACCTCCTCGAACGGTTGGAGCGCCTCCGCGCCTCCGAGGGCCGGAGCCGCAGCCGCGTGATCCGTGAGGCGGTGGCCCAGTACGTCGCTGCGGCGGAGCAGGACGCGCTCGCCGAAGAGATCCGCGAGGCGTACCGCCGCATGCCGGAAACGGACGAGGAGTTGGCGGAGATCGACGCGCTGTTCCGAATGTCCGCGAAGGCATGGGCTGAGGATCTGCCCTGGGACGCTCCTGCGCCCGAGCGGGAAGGCGAGTGAGGCGCGGCGAGGTCTGGTGGGGCGAAGCACCGGCACCGGTTGGGCGTCGTCCCTTCCTCATCGTATCGAGGGACGACCTCAACGAGGTGCGCGGCCGTGTCGTCGTCGCTGTCGTCACCGCCCGCATCCGCGGACTTCCCACGGAGGTCGCGCTCGGTGCGGACGAGGGACTTCCTCGTGAGTGCGTGGTCAACCTGGGGGACCTCGCGGTCATCACCAAGGCCGACCTGTTCACGTTGGCGGGCCGCATTGATGCCGCGAAACTGCGACAGGTCGAGGATGCGCTGCGCCTGGTCCTGGCGCTCGATGATCGCCCCGCGACGCCTCTGCCGCCCCGCTAGCGCCCTCGGACGAACGTCGACGCCACCAGCGACACGAGCGAGATGATGAGGGCGCCGAAGAAGGCGCTCCAGAAGCCGTCGATGGTGAACGCGATGTCGAGTTGGCCCGCGATCCAGGCGGTCACGCCGAGCAGCGCTGTGTTGATGATCAGCACGAAGAGGCCGAACGTCAGAAGGATCAGGCAGAACGCGAACAGCGTCGCGATCGGCCGGAGCAGCATGTTCACGACGGCGAAGATCGCGGTGCCTAGCACCAGGGCCTCGGTGTCGGCGATCTCGATGCCTGGGATGATGGCGTCCGCCAGGAACAACCCCGCGAGGTTGATCACGAAGCGGATGAGCAGCGCCTCCAGCGAGAAGCCGCCTCCGGACTGGTAGCGGTACCAGACGCCGCCGCGCATGCCTGCTCCTTCGCCTCGACGCTTCGAGGCTACACGTCAGCGATGTCGATGGCACGGCCCTCCGTGCGCGAGCGGTAGACCGCCTCCGTGACCCGCATGTAGAGCAGGCCGTCCTCGAAGGAGGTGAGTTCCACCGGCTTGCCCTCCCGGATGGAGTCGATGAAGTCCTGCTCCACCCGCCACTCGCCGGCGGTGCCCGGGTCGGGCTCCAGCGGGCGCGCCTCCTCGCCCATGGGGGCGAAGGTCATGCGGTCGCCCATCTGCCAGTGCAGCGTGCCCTTCGAGCCGTAGAGCGAGACGCCATTGGGGCCGGCGGCCGCGTGGATGACCGAGGAGATGCGGTAGTCCACCCGCGCGCCATTCTCCATCACCGCGAGGATCCCGAGGCTGTCCGGGATGTCGATGGTGAACGGCTGGCCGGTCTCCGGGTCCGTGCGTTCGGTGACCCAGGTGGCGCCGTCCGCCACCACCCGCTTCGTGGGGCCAAGCCAGCGGTGCAAGGCCTCGATGTAGAGGCCCATCATCATGGTGTTCATGCCGGAGTAGTCGCTGCGCTCGCGCCAGTGCAGGGGCGTGTCCGGATCCAGGCTCTGGCCAGTGAGCAGGTTCACGTGTACCTCGCGCACCTGGCCCAGCGAGCCGTCGTCCACCATGCGGCGGATGGTGCGCCAGGACTTGAAGTCCAGCGGCGACGGCACGATCTGCGCCACACGATCCGAGTGCTGCCGCGCAGCCGTGAGCATGGCGCGCGCCTCCGTGGCGTTCATCGCCATCCGCGCCTCGACCAGCACGTGCTTGCCGGCCTCCAGCGCTGCCACGGTGTACTCGGCATGGCGGTAGGGCCAGGTGCCGATGCACACGGCGTCGATGTCCGGGTCGTGGATGACATCGTTGGGGTCGACGACGACCTTCGGGATGCCGAACTGGTCCGCGACGCGCTGGCCGCTCTCCTGCGTGCGATTGCACACCGAGGCGATCTCCACGCCCTCGATGGCCTGCAGGCCGGGGATGTGCCGGCTGCGCGTATTGCCGCCGGCGCCGATGACGCCGACTCGGATGGTGTCCGCCATGCCTTGCGGGCCCTTCTAGCGCTCGCGCGCGTCTCTACAGGTTCAGTACCGGGCGAGGTGGCAGCGCCTGCATCGCCTGCGCCGCCGGCAGGTCCGGCGTCGGCGGTTGTTCCACCTCAATGAGCGCAGGCGCGCCGAGGTCCATGGCCTCGCGGAGCGTCGCGCGCAGGTCGTCCGGCGTCTTCGCCTTGAAGCCGGCGACGCCGAACGACTCCGCGAGGGCAGCCATGTCCGGGTTCTTGAGGTCCGTGGCGATCGTGTGCCCGTTGTACCGCTGCGTCTGGATGCGGCGGACGTTGCCGTAGAAGTTGTCGTTGAACACCACGGTCACCAACGGGATGCCGAACTTCGCCTGTGTGGAGAGTTCCTGCACGTTGTACATGAACCCGCCATCGCCGTTGATGGAGACCACCTTCTTGTCCGGATTCCCCACCGCCACACCGAGGGCGGTCGCGTAGCCGTAGCCCAGCGTGCCCTGGTAGCCGGACGTGATCATCGTGCGCGGCTCGTAGACTTCGAACCCGCCGCCCTGAACGTGATAGCCCACCTGCGTGCTCTCGGAGACGAGGATGGCATCCTCCGGCATGGCGTCGCGGAGGGCCTGCGCCATGCCGCGCTGCCAGGGCGTGGTCTCCATGCCCTGCCAGTGCCGCTCCTTGATCGCCGCGAACTCGGCGGTCCGGGACGCCCTCGAGCGGTTGTGCTTCTGGACACGCTCGGCCAACTGTCCCGCGGTGAACTTCGCGTCGCCGAGGAGGGCGACCTCCGCCGGGTGGTTGCGGCCGATCTCGGCCTCGTCGATGTCGGCGTGGATGACCTTGCCCTGCACGGCCGTGGCGCCAAAGCCGGCGTTTGCGGACAGGAGGAAGCGCGTGCCGATGGCCAGGATCACATCTGCGTTCGGCACCAACTCGGAGGTCGCCACGCGGCCGGTGAAGGCGCGCGGGTCGCGGTCGGACAGCACGCCTCGCCCGTTCGAGGTCATGAGCACCGGCGCGTCCAGCACCTCCGCCAGCGCGCGCCCTTCGTCCCAGGCCTCCGCGGAGAGCACGCCGCCGCCCGCGCAGATCAGCGGGCGCTCCGCCTGGCCGAGGAGGCGCGCCGCCTGCTCGAGGGCGTCGTCGTCGGCGCGCTCATCCGCGCGGCTGGTGCGGTCGGGCTCGAGCAACGTCCCGTCGGCCACCATGCCGAGGACGTCCGGCGGTACCTCGATGGAGACGGGGCGAGGGCGGCCGGAGCGTAGCAGGCGCGCGGCCCGGCTCACCATGCCCGGGATCTCCGTGGGGTGCATCGCGCGCTCGCTGGACTTGGTCAGATGGCTCAACAGGCCGGGCTGGTCGTTGATCTCGTGCAGGGCGCCTCGACCCTGGTCGATGAGTTTCGAGTCGATCTGGCCAGTGACGCACAAAACCGGTGAGGAGCACGCGTACGCCGTGGAGAGTGCGGCCGAGGCGTTGAGGACCCCCGGCCCCGGCACAACGACGAACGTGCCGATCTTGCCGGTGCTTCGCGCGAAGCCGTCTGCCATATACGCCGTGGCCTGCTCGTGGCGCGCGTGGATGACGTCGAAGTGGTCTTGCTCTTCCCAGATCGCGTCGAACAAGAAGTCGAGCTGGATCCCCGGCAACGCGAACAGCGTCTCGATGCCCTCGATCTTGAGGGACTGCGCCAGGGCCTGTCCGCCCGTCATCTCCATCAGGTCCTCCGAAGCCAGGCGAGCCGCGAGCCCGCCGATCCCCCCGCGGGTGCCACCGCGGCGCCGGGAAGATACACCCTGCCGGTCGCCCTCGGGTGAGGGCAGCGCCCGCGGGCGTCGAGGTCACCCGTGCCCTCGGTGGCGAGGGAGCCCTCGAACCGTTGGGGGCGACAGAGAGGGCGGGGTTTCCCCCGCCCTCTCGTGGTTGCCGTGGCTCGGCGCTAGTTGGAGCCGCGGAGCCGCGGGTCCAACTTGTCGCGCAGCGCGTCGCCGACCATGTTGAACGACCACACCGTCAGGAAGATCAACAGGCCCGGGAAGATCGCGAGGTGCGGCGCCCTGGTGAGGAACTCACGCGCCTCGTTCAGCATGCGGCCCCAGGACGGCGCCGGCGGCTGCACGCCGTAGCCGAGGAATGAGAGCGACGACTCCAGCAGGACGGACGAGCCGACCAGCAGGGAGGCGGACACCAGCACGATGCTGAACAGGTTTGGCACGATGTGCCGGACCATGATCCGGGTGTTGGTCGCGCCCAGTGCCCGCGCCGCGTCCACGTACTGCTCCTCGCGCAGTGACAACGCCACGCTGCGCACGGTTCGCGAGGAGTTCACAGCGTTCAGCACGGATACCGCGAGGATGATGGCAAGGATGTCACCCTGCACGAAGCCGATGTCCGGCATGCGCGGGGCCAGCACCGTCACCGCGAGGATCAGGAACACCAGGCCCGGCAGCGCCGCCCCGATGTCGATGATGCGCTGGAAGATCGAGTCGAACCATCCGGAGTAGTAGCCGGACACAGTGCCAATCGCGGTGGACAGCAACTTGGCCAGCACCACCGTGCCGAAACCGATGATGATCGAGGTACGCGCCCCATAGACGATGCGCGCCCACACGTCCCGGCCCAGGTCGTCCGTGCCCAGCCAGTGACTGGTGCTGGGACCCTGCAGGCGGCTCAGGATGTTCTGCTTGAGTTCATCCTGGGTCGCGAGCGGTGTGAAGGCCTGCGGCACCGCCGCCATGGCGATCAGGAGGACAACGAAGAACATGCCGATCGCACCCAGC
>CAYTRA010000050.1:0-11285 GCA_964439675.1 uncultured Dehalococcoidaceae bacterium | reverse complement strand
CGCCTGCACTCGTTCGACGGCGGCTACGGCGAGTACCTCGCGCGTAGGCACCTGCAGGGACGCCAAGAGGCTGACATAAGCCTCGACCGCGGCGCCGGTGATGACGAACGTTGACGCCGTGGCACAATGCTCGCGTCCGAAGGGGGGCGGCGAGTGCCAACGGTCACAGTCAACGGGATCCCGCGAGACGCCGACCGAGGCGATCGCAACCTGCTCTCGTTCCTGCGTTTCGACCTCGGACTGACGGGCACGAAGTACGGCTGCGGGGAGGGCCTCTGCGGCGCGTGCACCGTGCTGGTGGACGGCCAGCCCCTGCGCTCCTGCATGACCACCGTCGGCGCCGTCGCCGGTGGCGATATCACCACCATCGAGGGCCTCGCGCCCACGGCCCCGCCAGAGGGCTCGCCGAGCCTCGATGACCTGCACCCGGTCCAGCGTGCCTTCGTGGACGAGCAGGCGATGCAGTGTGGCTACTGCATTCCCGGCTTCATCATGGGCGCCGTCGGGCTGCTGAACCGCGAGCCGAACCCCTCGGCAGGGCAGGTGCGCGAAGCCCTGGCGGAGCACATGTGCCGCTGCGGCACCTACCAGCGCATCGAACGCGCCGTGCTCCGAGCCGCCAGCGGAGGCGTCGAGGGAGACGCACGGTGAGCCTCAGCATCGTCGGCGACGTCACCGTCGGCTTTCCCGCCTCGCGCACCGGGTACGGGCAGGCGACCTACGGAAACACCGCCCCTCAGACGGAGCGCGCCACGTGGATCACCGTCCACGATGACGGCCGCGTGACGGCGTACGCGGGCAAGGTGGAATACGGCCAGAACATCCGCACCGGTCTCACCGTGGAGGTCGCGGACGAACTCCGTGTCCCCCTCGACGCCGTCGAGGTGGTGCTGGGCGACACGGCCCGCGTGCCGTGGGACATGGGGACGTTCGGGAGCCAGTCGACGGCGCGCGTGGGGTGGCAACTCCGGAAGGCCGCGGCCACCGCGCGCGAGACGCTGCTCACCCTGGCGGCGGACCGCCTCGACCTGCCGGTCGCGGACCTCGAGGCGCGCGACGGTGCGGTGGTCTCGCGGAACGACGCATCGAGGTCGCTCGCGTACGCCGACCTCATCGCGGGCCTCGGGGAGGGCGAGGCGGAGCGCGAGATCGCGGACCGCCCACCGGTGACGAAGCCAGGCGAGTTCACACAGATGGGCCGGACGCACGCCCACCGAGTCGACGCGATCAGCCGGGTGACCGGCGCCGCCGTCTACTCGCAGGACGTGCTACCGGAGGGCGTCCTGTACGCCTGCATCCTGCGTCCGCCCGCGTACGGCGCGACCCTCCGTTCGGCTGACCTCGCGGCCGCGCGGGCGCTGCCCGGGGTAGCGCAGGTGGTGGAGGAGGAGGGCCTGCTCGCGATCCTCGCGGAGGATGACGAGACGGCGGCGCTTGCCGCCCGCGTGGCGCGCCTGGACTGGGACATCCCGCCCGGCCAGCCCTCGCGGTGGGACATGCCGGCGCTGCTCGTGGAGAGCGCCCAGGACGGCTACGCCACGCAGGAGGCCGGCGACCTGGACTCCGGCTTCCGCCAGGCCGCCGAGGTCATCGAGGGCACGTACTACATCCCCTACATCGCCCCCGCGCCCATGGAGCCCCGAGCCGCCGTCGCGGCGTGGGAGGGCGACTCACTGACGGTCTGGGCCGGCACGCAGCGCCCCTTCGGCCTCCGCGCGGAACTGGCCTCGATCTTCGGGATGGACGAGTCGCGCGTCCGAGTGATCGCGCCCGAGATCGGCGGCGGCTTCGGCGCGAAGTCCCCGTTTGCCCTCGCGCATGACGCGGCCCGCCTCGCGAAGGTGGCGGGGCGGCCGGTGCGGGTGGCCTTCACGCGCGCCGAGGAGAGCATGTGGTCCAACTTCCGCCCGGCGGCGCTGGTGCAGATCCGCGCCGGTGTCGCCTCAGATGGGCGGCTCGTGGCGTGGGAGAGCACCGCGTACCACACCGGCGAGCGCGTGATGATCGGGCGTCGAGGCTCGGAGACGCCATACGACGCCGGCAACATCCGCTCGGTGGTCTACCGCTCGGACAGTCCGCTGCCCTCCGGCTCGTACCGCTCGCTGGGCGCCGCCGTGAACCACTTCGCGCGCGAGGTGCACATGGACGACATTGCCGCGCACCTGGGCCGCGATCCGGTGGAGTACCGCCTGGCGCACCTCTCGGAGCGGCGCTTCCGGCGCGTCCTGGAGGCCACGGCGGACGCCTTCGGCTGGAGCGGTCCCACCCTCCCGGACGGGCGAGGCGCCGGCATCGCGCTCGGCATCGATGTGGGCTCCTACGTCGCCACCGCTACCGAGGTGTCCGTGAAGGATCGAGAAGTGCGCGTGCACCGGGTGAGCGCCGCGCTGGACTGCGGGCTGGTGGTGAACCCGGAGGGCGCCGCGAACCAGATGGAGGGCGCCATCGTCATGGGCCTCGGCGGCGCGCTCTTCGAGGCCAGCGACTTCGAGGGCGGCCGGCTGCTGAACGCCACCTTCGCCCGCTACCGCGTGCCGAGGATCGTGGACGCTCCCCGCATCGATGTGCGCTTCGTCGGCGACGACGACACGCCCTCCACGGGAACGGGCGAGCCGGGCATCGTCCCCATCGCCGCCGCCGTCTCAGGCGCCGTGTTCGGCGCGACCGGTGTGCGGCATCGCGAGTTGCCGATCCAGCGGCACCTGGGCTGACGGGAGTCACGGAGGCGGGATGCCTCCTCCTGACCTGTCGAGGAGACCCGCGTTATCCGCCTGCAACCTCGCTCACGTGTGGCCTGAGACGGTTTTGCTACGCCGCAGGCGCTCCTCCGGTTTCGGTCGCCGGTCGCGCTGTGGCACTGTGGCCCTCGCAGCGGGTCCTCCGCTTGCCTGCACGCGCACCTCCAGGAGGGCGCGACGGGAGGAGGAGCAAGATGCCCAGGATTCGGGCGAAGATTGAGTTCGAGACGCCTCACCCGAGCCGTCTGCTACGGCGTGTCCGTGCGCTCATGCGCCCTCGTCGGCGGGCGCTCGCCACGGACGGCGGCTGGGATGAACCCAACGAGGCGCGCATCGCGCCACGCAACGCGGGGTGGGCGGAGTTATTCACTGCGGACGGCGCGACACGCATGGGCCGGGGTCACCTGCTGATCTGGCCCGCCGAACCGGGACCCGGCGAGGGCGAAGGCGTGGCGGAAGTGGACAAGGACTCCGGGCTCGCCCTCGGTGGCAGCGCCCCGCCCCTCCGAGGCGAGTTGCGCTCCTTCACGGTCGACGCCGGCCCGCCCGTTCCGGGCGACAGCCTCGCGGTGCGCCCGGAGAACGAAACGCAGTTATACCCCGTGGTCGTGAAGTCCTTTGAAGCCGGCGACGGCGAGATCGTCGAACTGGACTGGCCGGACGAGCAACTCCCGGCCGCGCTGAGCGAACTGGGCGGCAACTAGGAGGAGGGAGGAGCGAGCGATGACGCACCTGGAGCACGCCACCGGCGTGGTGGAGGCCGTCTGCACCCGCTCGACCCCCTCTCCGGTCATGAAGAAGCCCCTCACCGACGAGGTCACGCTCGACGCCTACGAGGGTGTCCGGGGCGACATCCACGCGGGACGCAGCGAACGCCAGGTCGCCCTCCTCCCCGCCGAGGTGCTGGACGCGCTCCAGGGGGAGGGCTTCGCGGTGGGGCCGGGCGACATGGGCGAGAACCTGGTCCTGCGCGGCCTGCCGGCGGAGGCGTACACCACCGGCGCCCGCCTCGAGTTCGAGGACGGCGCGATCATCGAGGTGGTGCAGGCGCGCAACCCCTGCCGCGAACTGGAGGACGTGGCGCCCGGCCTGCTGAAGGCCGCCGTGCGCCGCTGCGGCCACTTCGCGAAGGTGGTCGAGGGCGGCCGGGTCCACGCCGGCCTCGGAGTCCGGGTCGCGGTCACCGTCCGCGTCTAGCCGAACCCAACAGTTCCGCAACGTCGCCCGGGTGTGGGTTCCAACTCCGTAACCCTCTCGCTGGTTCGCTGGCTCTGCCCTCGCAAGCACCGAGGCGGAGCGAAGGGAACCGCGCATGGACGCGAGTGAAGACGGCCACGTACCGGACGGACACGAGACGGACCGCCGCGAGGCTGCTCCCGAACCTCAGACGCAGATCACGGGAACCCGACTGACGCGCCGCTCGCTGATCGTCGGGTCGGCGGCGGCTGCCGGCGTGTTCGCCCTCGGACGGTACGCGCCGGTGCAGGCCCAGGCGCCGGATCAGAGCATTCCGGTGCCGGAGAACCCCTCCGGTGTCCCCGGCCTGCCGTTCTCCGAGTACGGGATCCGGTCGCCCTTCGTCGAGGTGCCCCGCGAGCCACCGGGCCAGGGCCTGTCGCAGTTCGCGGGCAGTTCAGGTTCCCCGCTTGAGGACCTGGACGGGATGATCACCCCCGCTGACCTGCACTTCCAGCGCAACCACAACGGCACCGCCATCATCGATCCAGCGGAGCATCGCCTCACCATCCACGGCATGGTGGAGCGCCCCAAGACCTACACCGTGGAGGAGATCCACCGGTTCCCTCGCCAGAGTCACATCTACTTCGTGGAGTGCTCCGGCAACAGCGCTTCCGGCTTCACCGGCCCTGCGGAGGACGCTACGGCGCAGGATGTGCACGGCTTGGTCTCCACCAGCGAGTGGGTAGGCGTGCCCGTGCGCGTACTGCTGGAGGACGTGGGCGTGCAGGACGGCGCGGCCTGGGTGCTGGCGGAGGGCGCCGACGGCGCGGCCATGACGCGCTCCATCCCCATGGAAAAGCTGATGGACGACGCAATGATCGCGTTCATCCAGAACGGGGAGCCCATCCGGCCGGAGCAGGGGTACCCGTTCCGACTACTCCTCCCGGGTTGGGAGGGCAACAGTCAGATCAAGTGGCTGCGTCGTCTGGAAGTCTGGGATCAGCCGTTCCAGACCAAGGAAGAGACCAAGAACTACACGGACGTCCTGGACGACGGCCGGATCCGCCAGTTCACCTTCTTCATGGAGGCCAAGAGCCTCATCACCTGGCCCTCCGTGGGCAAGCCGGTCCCTGAGCCCGGCTACTGGGAGATCAGCGGCATGGCCTGGTCCGGCCAGGGCCGCATCGAACGCGTCGAGGTGAGCGTGGACGGCGGCGACACGTGGGAAGACGCCCGCCTGGAGGAACCGATCCTTTCGAAGGCCGTCACACGCTTCCGCTTCCCGTGGAACTGGGAAGGCAACGAGGCGGTGATCGTGAGCCGGGCCACGGACGAGACCGGCTACGTCCAACCCACGCAGCAACAACTCCTGGACACGGAGCGGTACGGACCGCAGACGGTCTACCACTACAACGGCCAGCAGCCGTGGCGGGTGCTGGAGGACGGGACGGTGCGCAATGGCCTCGCCCAGTAGCACGCATACCACCAGCAACAGCCTCGCTCGCCACCTCCTCGCCCCGGCCCTCCTGTTGCTGGCGGCGCTCACGCTCCTCGTCGCCTGCGACGATTCCGAGGACTCCCCGGGCGACGGTTCGCCTACGTCCACCGCCACCACCACGCCAACGGCCACATCCACCACCCAGGGCAGTGGCGGAGGTGGCGGCTCGGGCGCGAGCAGCGACTACGACGACGCCTATGACTCCGCGGTGTCGATGGCCTTCGACCAGGACATCGGGTCAGACGTGGACGACGAGTACCTCGCCTCCATCGACATCGACATCAAGCCGAACGGCGAGGGGCTGCCGGAAGGGAGCGGTGTCGCCTCGCAGGGCGCGGAGATCTTCGCCAGCCAGTGCGCCCAGTGCCACGGCGAGAACGGCGAGGGCGGCGGCCCGGCCGGCAACGGCCCGCAGGTGATCATCGAGAACGCGAGCGCGTGGCAGCCAGACGACCCGAAGGTGGTCGGCAACTACTGGCCGTACGCGACGACCGTGTACGACTACATCCGTCGAGCCATGCCCTTCCTGACGCCGGGCAGCCTCTCTGACGAGGAGGTCTACGCTGTGACCGCGTTCCTCCTGGCGGAGAACGGCGTGATTGCGGCGGACGAGGAGATGAACCAGGACACGCTCCCGCAGGTGGAGATGCCGAACCGGGACTCGTTCTTCTCCTGCTGGCCGGACCACTGCCGTCCGGACGTCGGCGGCGACGCGCAGGAGGACGAGGCATCCCCGACCGCCACCGGCACGCCGCCCGAGGAGTACGAGGAAGACCCGACCGCGGAAGGCACTCAGTAGGTGCCGAGGCATACCGAGAAGCTGCGGCTGGCTGCACTGCTGGCGCTCCTCGCTGCGGCGAGCCTCCTCTCGCTCGCCTGCGACGACGCAGAAGGCGGGGACCGCAGCGACGACGACATCGAGGCCCCGGTCAACGTCCTCGATGTCACTGTCCGCGAGGATGGCCTGAGCCCCGCGACCGTCGAGGTCCGCGTGCCGGACCACTACCAACTGGTCGTCACGAACGAGACCGACCAGGAGTGCGTCTTCGACCTCGGGCCGTGGGTGCGCGCGCTGGCAGTGCCCGCAGGTGAGTCGGCCCAGATCGACTTCCAGGTACCGCCAGAGGAACCCGACGGCGAAACCGACATGGGCTGCCAGGGCTCCGATGAGCAGACCGGGTCGGTTAGAGTCCTCGCCGCGACCGCGCTGGAGGAGGCGGACTAGCCCTCAGTCGTTCGCGGTGACGATGCGGTAGTAGGGGCCGAAGTCGGCCTCCGTGCGGAGGCGTCCCAGTTTCTCGAACTCGCGGTCCAGGCCCCGGACCACGTCGTCCATCGCGATGGCACGGTCGGCCTCGGCGGCCAGGAACGCCGCCGTGGTCGCCGCGTTGCGGATGTTGCCCCCGGTCACGCGGAAGCGCTGTGCCAGCCACGAGAGGTCGAGGTCTTCCTGTGGCGCGCCGGGCGGGAACGCGAGTTTCCAGATCGCCAGCCGCTGCGCCTCGTCCGGTTCGCGGAAGTCGACGGCCACGTGGATGCGGCGCAGGAACGCGTCGTCCATGTTGGCGCGCAGGTTCGTTGCCAGCACCACGATGCCCTCGTACGCCTCGATGCGCTGGAGGAGGTACGCCACCTCGATGTTCGCGTAGCGGTCGTGCGAGTCCGCCACCTCCGAGCGTTTGCCGAAGAGGGCGTCCGCCTCGTCGAAGAAGAGCACCACGTTGCCGGCGGAGGCGGCATCAAAGATCCGCTCCAGGTTCTTCTCCGTCTCGCCGATGTACTTCGAGACCAGCGACGAGAGGTCGATCTTGTACACGTCCAGGCCGAGGGCCGACCCGACGACCTCGGCTGAGAGCGTCTTGCCGGTGCCGCTGGGCCCGGCGAACAGCGCGACGATGCCGGTGTTGCCGCTGAACCCCCACTTGTCGAAGACCGTCGCGGAGTGCTGGTAGCGCCCCACCAACTCCCGCAACTGCCGCTCCTGCCGGGGCGGCAACACGAGGGCGTCCCAGCCTCGGCGCGACTCAATGCGCGTCGCCAGTTCGTCCAGCGCGCCGGACGCCAGGCGTCGGACGGCGCCGTCCACGTCCTTCAG
Source organism: uncultured Dehalococcoidaceae bacterium (assembly GCA_964439675.1). Classification (GTDB taxonomy): domain Bacteria; phylum Chloroflexota; class Dehalococcoidia; order UBA2979; family UBA2979; genus W-Chloroflexi-9. The sequence continues at coordinate 3,775 of CAYTRA010000050.1, read as the reverse complement.
GCCCTCGTAGGCGACGCGCGCCAGCCGCAGTGCCTCCGGGTCGAGCCGGTGGCCGCGCTCGGGCCGCTTGCCGAAGGCGTCCGCCCACTCTTCCGTCGTCGCCATGCGGGAGGTGAGTTCGCGCTCCACCCACCGGACGGAGGGCAGCGTGCGGATCTCGATGGGCGTCCGTGAGGCGAGCACCCACGGCAGGTGGTCTGCGCGCTCCACCCAGTGCGCCGCCGTCACCGGCAGCCGAGGTTCCTCCACCTCCAGCATCACGCCCGCGCCTCGGACGGTCGCCTCGCGCACCAGCGCGCGCCAGCCGTCGTCTTCAGCGGGCAGCGAGGTCACGAGGAGGGCGGCGCCGACGTGTCGAGACGCCTCGGCGCGCCGTTGCGAGCGGTCACCACCGTGCACCAGCAGCAGGCCGGCGCTCGTGCCGTCGCGTCGCTCGGTGGCCGGAGCCACCTCGCAACCTCGAGGCAGCGCCGCGTCCGGCGAGTCGTCGCCTGCGAGCGCCCAGAGGACGCGCGGGGCAAGCGCAACGGGCCTCGTGGCCCACGCTCCGTCGCCGGTGATGCTCACGAGTTCAGCACGCCGCAGCCGGCTGCCCTCCGCCAGGGCCAGCAGGCCCGGGGGTTCGCCGGGGAACAGCCGGCCGATGGTGGCTACCCACGGCCGGGTCGCGGAGACGTCGTCCTGGGCGTAGGCCAGCAGGCGCTGTCGTGCCGGGCTCCGCTCGATGGCCGCCAGCGTGGCGAGCACCTCGATGCCCGCGCGCTCCAGTCGCGCGCTCCGCATGATCGAGGCGAACCGGGAGGTCGATGCGGGTGACTCCAGCGACGCGTGCATCGCCGTGCGCAACTCCGCCAGTCGAGCGCTCACCTCGCGGCGGGCGGGGAACTCGTCCTCTCGGGGGCCCAGGCCGGGGAGAGACGCGAGGAGGCGGTCTACCTCGTCGTCCTCGATGACCAGGCCGGCCAGGTCGCGCGGGGGACCGTCCAGCGTGCGGCGTTCCAGCGCCTCCGCCTCGATGACGGCGCTGCCGAAGAGTTCCCATGGCTCGGGCGCGTGGAAAGTCATCGATCCCCCGTATGGCGCATCTCGCGCGCGCCTCACATCCTAGTGCCCGCAGGTGGTGCGGAGGATGCCGCGCTTTTGTAACGCTACTTATTGTCAACTCGAGGGAATTGACATCCCACCTGACAATATGTGGCGGCGGGGAACCCTTCCGTGGCGTCGTAGCCGACGGCGACTCCCTGTGTGTGCCCAACCGTCTGAGCACCATGTGTGCGAGTTGCTGGAAGGCTCCAGTTGGACTCCATTCGCATCGGCATCGTTGACGAGAACGAGATCTTTCGTCGCGGCCTTGTCGCCTGCCTGTCAGCCGACCAAACGGTCACCATTGAGTTCCATGTTTCGGAGCACGCCCCCGAAGCCGCCGGGACCGGCACCGCTGCGCTGATCATCGCTTCGCCGGACGCGGTGGAGCGCTACCAGTTCGGCCTGCCCGTGGTGGTCTGCACGGACGCGGCGCTCCCGGATCGCGTGAGGGAGGGGAACGCCATCATGGGCGTGCTGCCTCGTTCCTCGCTCAAGCCCGCGCAACTGGCCGCGGCCGTCCAGGCTGCGGCCAGCGGTCTGCAGGTGAATCTGCTGGAGTCGCCCGTCTGCAACCTCTCCACCCGCAACGTGGAGGTCCTGCGCCTGCTGGCGCAGGGGGCCGCGACCCGTCAGATCTCTGACCAACTGGGCTACTCCGAGCGCACCATCAAGCACGCCGTGGCCGAGATCCTGGAGGAACTCGGCGCCCGCTCCCGCGCGGAGGCGGTGGCGATGGGCATCCGTCGAGGCCTCATCTAGCCCATACCTGCTTCGCCCGAAAGTGCAGCGCCCCGTGTTCCCCACGGGGCGTCTTCGTTGCCCGCACGGGCAGCGCGTGACCCCGGCCGGCCGCCCTCGATGCACGCGAGGGCATCGAGGGCGTGCAGTCGCGCTGCCCCTTCGCCGCGCGGGCTGCCTCGCCGGTCCGAAACGATGGCACGCGCGTTGGCACGTCCGGCCCTGTCAGGGGTCCGGCGGGCGTGGTCGAATGCCCTCATGACGCAAGGCAGACTGTCCGTCTGGATCGAAGATCCGAACCCCATCTACCGGCGCGGGCTGACCGCATGCCTGGAGGCAGAGGGCATCCGAGTCGCGGGTGAGACGGACCGTCTGACCCAGCGAGTCGAGCCCGCCGAGGCCAGCGTGCTGGTCTTTGACGCTAGCGGCGGCCACCTGGGCGAAGTGGTGCACCTCCAGCGTGGCAGCGATGTAGCCCTCGTCGCCCTCGTGCGCGACCAGCATGACCCGGCGCTCGTCGATGCCATCGAGGCCGGCGTGGCCGGCATCCTGCTGCGCGACGAACTGGCGCCGGCTCCGCTGACCGCGGCGCTGCGCACGGTGGCCACGGGCCAGAGCGCCGTCCCGGCGCGCCTGCTGGCGAAGATCCTCGAAAGCGCCGCCCGCGGCCGCCGCCACGCGGCCTTCGACATCGGCCAGCGGGAGGTCTCCGTGCTCCGCGAACTGGCGGAGGGCTGCGACACCAACGAGATCGCGGGTTCGCTCGCGTACTCGGAGCGCATGGTGAAGCGCATCGTCCATGACCTGCTGGTGAAGATGAACTGCCGCAACCGCGCCCAGGCCGTCGCCCTGGCCGTGCGCCATGGATTGATCTAGGCCCATGCTGCACCTGCTGGACCAGACGCTGGAGGACTACCTGCGGGGCGAGACCCCGCTGGACGAGCGCGTGGACGTGGCCTACGAGGCCCCGGACGACGAGTGGCGCAGCCGCATCACCCGCCCCACCATCAACCTCTTCGTGTGGGACATCCGTCGCAACCACACGGAGTCACAGGGCGGCATGGACCTGGTGGAGCGTGACTCGGAACGCTTCCATCGCCCCACGCCTCCTCGTATCGACTTCCGCTACCTGATCACCACCTGGACCTCCGAGGTGCGCGACGAGCACCAGCTGCTCGGCGCGCTGCTGGTGGCCTGCCTGCGGCAGCCGCTGGTGCCGGAACGCTACATCCAGGGCGCCCTGGCGGAGGCGCGCCCCGTGCCGCGCATCCAGGTTGCCCGCTTCGATGGCGCGGAGAGCAGCGAGTTCTGGGCCTCCATGGGTGGCCAACTCAAGGCCTCGCTGGACGTCATCGTTACGGCCACCGTGGACGCGTCCGTCCTCACCAAGGCCGGCCCGCCCATCACCTCCGTCGGCCTGGGCGCCGTGGAGGCCACCACCGGCTCGCAGGATGTCCGCCGAGACCGAGAACTCGCGCCTCGAGTACCAGCCCTGGGCCCGAACGGCGCGGGCGGGGGGGCCGAATGATCCCCCACCGCGTCCCTCGCCGCGTCCCCGCCGATCCTGCCAGCCGCCGCGGGACCGCTCTTACGCTCGCCGCAAGCGGTCACTGGGTGGAGAACCGATGGCGAGTGCCCTGGTCGGCGACTTTGGAGCGGTCATGCGCCTCGGCCTCCTCGGAGTGCTGGAGGACGCGCAGATCGCCTGCGTATCCGAGCCAGCGGACGAGTCGGGGATCCTCCAGCGGCTGGACGCCGGCCACCCGGACGTGGTGGTCGTCGACTGGGATGACCGCAGGTACGAGGCAGTGGCGGCGTCCGTGCTCGCGCGCCGTCCGGGGGTCACGGTGATCGCCTGCTCCAGCAACCGGCTCACCATGCGAGTGGTGCCGGGGCCGCGGGACCGTCACTCCTACGAATCGAAATTGAGCGCACAGGGGCTAGTGGAGGC
>CAYTRA010000049.1:3552-11288 GCA_964439675.1 uncultured Dehalococcoidaceae bacterium | reverse complement strand
TGCCCTCGATGGAGTTCTCCATGGCGCACACGGCGGCGTCCGCCTCGCCCCGGACCACCGCGTCGATGGCGGCCGGCACGGACGGGCGCGGCTCGCGACCCGCGTCCGCGCGCCAGAGGAGCGCCGCGACCTCCGTGTACGTGCCCCGTGGCCCCAGGTGGGCGATGCGCATGCGCTACCCCTCGTCCCTCAGTTTCGCCTCTGTGTCGCCTCTGGGTCGCCTCTGGGTCGTGCCTATGCCTCGTCCAGGTCGTACGGCGCCGTGACCATGGCGCGCACGGTGTCCGCCACGTCCCGGGGCACCACGGCGATGATCTCATCGCCCTCGCGGAGCGTCGTGTCGCCGGTGGGGGTGAGCGCGGTACCGTCGCGCACCACCAGTGTGACCAGCACGCCCGCCGGGAACGTCAGGTCGCGCAGCGTCTGCGCGTCCACGGCGGAGCCGCCCTGCACGCGCATGGTCGCGATCTGCAGCCCGCCGGTCTCCAGGGCCATCAGCGGGATCAACGTGTGCTCCGGCAGCGTCGCCTCGATCTGCGCCATCACCGCTCCCGAGGCGGACACCGTGGCGTCGATGCCGAGGCGGCGGAAGAGCGTCTCGTTGCGAGGGTCGTTCACGCGCGCGATCACGCGCGGCACGTTGAACCAGTGGCGCGCGACCTGGCACGCCACCAGGTTCGCGCCGTCGTCGGCGGTGACGGCGATCAACTGGTCCGCGCGGGCGGCGCCGACGCCTTCGAGGAACGCGATCTCGCTGCCGTCGCCGTGCACCACCATCTCGCCCAGTTCGTCGCGCAGTGCGTTCGCGCGGGCGCTGCTGACCTCCACGATGGTGACCTCGTAGTCCGGGAGTTGCTGGAGTTCCAGCGCCAGCCCGTAGCCCACGTTCCCGCCGCCGACGACGATGATGTACATCGCTACGCCTCGCCCCGTCCCCTGGCGCCCTGTCCCCTGGCGCCCTCGCCCGTGGCGCTCTCGCCGGTGGCTGGCGCCGAGGGCTCGCGGAAGATCGCCTCGTGCGCCAGGCCGATGCCGACCTTGGTGGGGCTATAGGTGTTGAGGCCGAGGCGGGAGAAGAGTTCGGCGCGCAGGGGATCCTTCACCCGCGTCACCACGCGTTCCACGCCGTAGATCGCCCGCGCCTTCTGCGCGGCCAGGATGTTGCGGTTGTCCCCGGACGCGAGGGCGACGAAGACGTCGGCATCCTCGATGCCCGCTTCCTGCAGCATGCGGTCGTCCGTGCCGGAGCCCAGCAGGCGCCGGCCGGTGAACTCCGGTGGCAGGCGGCGGAAGGAGAAGGCGTCCGTGTCCAGCACCGTGACCTGGTGCCCCTCGCTCTGCATCTGCTGCGCCAGGCCGGCGCCCACGCGCCCGCAGCCCATGATCACCACGCGCATCGAGGGCCTCCCCACACTGGCACGAGCACTGTTCGCGGCACTAGCGGGCCGCCGGTTCCGGGGCACGGATCAGCCACACCTGCTCCGGCGCGTGCTCCAGCACGTACTGCGCCACCCGGCCGAGTTCGAAGCGTCCGTACGGGCGCTGGTAGGTCACCCCGATGATGATGGCGTCCACGGACCGTTCCACCGCCTCGTCCACGATCGCATGGCCGGCCTGGCGCGCCTGCACCAGGTCGCCCGTGGCCGCGATGCCGTGCTCGTCCGCGATCTGCTCCGCGCGCTCCAGCGCCTGTTCCGCGCGCGACAGTTCCGCCTCGATCGGCGCGTCCAGCGCGACCGACCGGGGCACCTCGATGACGTAGAGGATGTGGAGCGAGGCGCGCGTGCGCTTCGCCGTCTCGCAGGCCAGGTGCAGGGCGCGGTAGGCAGCCTCCGTGCCATCGACCGGCACAAGCATGGAGGACACCTCGCGCAGGGCGGAGGCGGGCATTCCGCCTACGTCCTTCGCGCGATCTCGAACCGCACGGCCGCGCTCAGCAGCAGCAGCACGCCCAGCGCCGACCCCACGGATATCGCCTGCTCGAGGGCGACCGCGACGACGAGGATGACGACGCCGGCCACGGCCATCAGCGTCGGCGTGACCATCGCGCGGCGGCGACCCGCGCTGGAGCGCCGGCCGTCGTCCTGTGCCGGGTGTGAGTTGGATTCGGAGTGTGTGTGGGCCATGGGGCGGAGCCTCCCGCCCGCTGGATGGTTCCAGCGGACGGGGACTGACGCTAGGCCGCGCCCTCCGGAGTGTCAACGCGCCGCGCCGCCGCCGCTCGCGCTGAGTAACGCACCGCGTACCGGCGCGCCAGCCAGGCCACGATCGCCACCACCGGCAGCAGCCACCACGACCACACGAGGGCCACCGCGACGCCCGTCGCCACCGTCTCGATCGCGTCCAGCGAGGACTCCCACGCTTCCGCGACGCGCTCGCCAAAGCCCGGCTCCGACGCCGTGGCCAGGGCCGCCGCTCCCTGCTCCGGGAACAGCGAGACGCGGATGGTCGCCATGCTGGAGAGGTTGTCCAGCAGGTTCAGACGACCCTGCACCTGTTCGATCTGGCCGCGCACGTTGTTCAGCCGGTCCTGCACCACCAGGACATCCTCGATGTCTTCGGCCTGGCCCAGCAGCGTCAGGTACTGCTGCTCAACGGCCTGGAGGTTGCGGAGCGAGGACTGGAGGTCCGTGTACTCCTCGGTCACGTCCGTGCTGCTGGAGGAGACCGTGTGCACCTCCACCGCCAGGTCCTGCAACTGCGCCACCACGTCGCCGAAGCGGTCGGCGGGGATGCGCAGCGTCAGGCTGGCGCTCTGGTGCTCCTCGAAGCCGCTGAAGGTGGACTCGGCGACGAAGCCGCCGGCGCCCTCCGCGACCTGGCGCACGCGCTCGAAGGACTGCGAGACGGACTCGACTTCCAGTTCCACCGAGCCGTTGCGGATGATGGTGCGACCCAGCGTGCTCGGCAGGCTCGTCACACCGGCCTCGCCGCGAGGCACGCCGTCAGAGGGGGCGCCGGCGTCCATGTCCGCCGCCTCTTCGCTCGCCCCACCCGAGGAGAACGCGCCGTCGTCGCCGCGCCCGGCGGGGCCCACCACGGCATTCCCGCCACCCTGGGCGCTGCCGGCGCTCGTGTGGCCCATGGAGGGCGCATCCGCCTCGCTGGCGTCGTCGCCCGACCCGCCGCCGCACGCCACCAGCATGAGCGCCATACCGGCGACAAGGGCCATCACCAGCCAGTTCAGGCCGCGCCCCTGGCTACCGGCGATGTTCTCCGCGATCTTCATGGCTCCGCCTCCCCCTGACGCCCGCCCCGTCTCCGGAGTGGAGCGGCGAGCATGTGGGTATTACGACCGAGAAGCAGAAGAAGTTCCCGCGCAGCACGGTCGCGCCTGACCCGGACGTCGCCGAGCATCCCGCTCACCCTGCGCTGTCGAAGGGGGAGCCCCTCGAGTAGCGCGCTCCGCCCCTACGGGCGCGACGAAGCGCCGAGGCGCCATGGACCGACCCGCGATCAGCCCTGGGCGTCGCCCTCTGGAGCGTCGGTTGGCGCCTCTTCGGCGGAATCTGGGTCGCCCTGGGTGGTGTCGTCGGGATCGCCTTCGGGCTCGCGGTCACCCTCCGCCTGCTCGCCCTCGGCGTCCTCGGGAGTCGGGGTGGCGGTGGGGGTCGCCTCGGCCTGGCGCTCCGCCAGCAGCGCTGCCGCCCCCTCGACGTCCACCGGGCGGCGGGACGCCTCGTCCCAGACCTGCCACGCCTCCTTGGGCGCGCCGTCCGCGGTGCGGAGGCCAATGCTGGCCAGCAGGTCGTACGGGGCCGTGGTGGCGAAGCCGAAGTCGTGCCCGGCGAACCAGATCACGAGGGGCGACTGGAGTGTGAATGCGTCCTCCAGCAGGCGTTGCAGGAAGCGTCGCTGCTCCGGCTCCGTGGAGGCATTCACGCCGCTGCGGTGCGCCCCGCTGGAGAACCCGGCCCCCACAAAGGCGATCGGCCGGTCGGTGTGCTGCTGCAACTGCAGGTAGTACTCCGGCGGCACCTTGCGCGCCGTGGGGTACGCGAACGAGGGATACGAGGTGATCCCCAGCACGTCCAGGCGTGGCCCCAGGTCGTCCAGCAGTTCCCAGCGCGGCGCGTGCGGCGGCAGTTCCGGCACCACGCCCAGCAACTCCTCGTACTGGAGGGTGACCATCACCTTCGTCTGCGGGCTCGCGCGCTTCACGGCGTCGTAGGCCTCGCGGTAGGCGTCCAGGAAGGCGAAGTACCCCTCCGGGTTGCGCTCGTAGGTGGCGTTCACCTCCGAACCCAGCACCAGGTACTCCGGCCGCATGTTCCTCGCGATGAACTCCGCCTCCGCCACGAAGGCGCCGCGCAGGTCAGGGTCGGCCAGCGAGCGCCCCTCGTAGGTGGCGGGCAGCCGGTCGAGGCGTGCCCGGTTCGCCGGATCGAACGGGTCGAGGGCGACCACCAGGCTGAGGTCGCGTGCCCTCGCGGCCTCGCGCGCGGCCAGCACCTCGTCGCGCAGGCCCTCGGAGACGGAGGCGCCGGGCAGGAAGTCCTGCCACGTCGGCGGGCGCTGGATGAGGATGGCCTCGCCGAAGTTGGCGACGAAGTCGAACTGCTTCGCGTACGCCTCGTCCGTGAGTTCCGGCGGCACGTCCGAGAATCCGAGCAAGAACGGCCGCGGGTCGCCCTCCACCGGGCGGTCCGTCGCCACGAACTGCGGCGCCGCGCTCTCCTGCCGGCACCCGACGCCGAGGACGCCGAGGATGGCGACGAGCGCGAGCAGCCAGAGCCCGCCCCGCCCGAGGCGGGATCGCAACGCGTTCGAAGCCCGGAGGGGCGTCAGAGGCATGGAACGATGATTGCTGCGCGGCTGCGCTGCGGCAAACGCTCTCCTGCGCGAACCTTTCATCCATAGGGATGCTGGGGAGTGGAGGTGGCCCCGGCGTCGTTGCCCGTCCGTACTTCGACAGGCTCAACACGAACGGGTCTCGAGGATCCGGCTCACCTCGATCTTCCGAGGGCCATGAGGGCGCAGCACGCTGCGCCCCTACTGCTGGAGGGCCTGCCTCGCCAGTTGCTCGGCGACGCGCTGGACGGGCCCGCCCTCAGCGCCCAGCGCCTCCAGGATCAGCAGGAGTTCCATGGTCTCCAACGCGCTCCCGCGCTGCGCGCCTCGACGTATGCCGGCGACGCGGGAGGCGCGGCGCAGCAGCGCCCGGGCGTCCGAGGCCGGGAGCACCGAGCGGAACTCTCGCAGCAGGTCATCCGTGGTCATGGTGTCCGTCGCCACTGTTGCTGTCCCCCTCGCGAGGAGGTTCGGCGGGCGGCGACGCGGGACGAGTAGGGAGAACCCCGAGCGAGCGCTTACTGATCCGAACTGTCAGCAAAGACGGTGTCTCGCGCCACGTCGCCCCAGGAGAACAGGGCGGCCGCGAAGCGGATCGGCTCGTCGCGTCGGTTCAGGTCCGCCAGTGGCAGCGCGTGCAGGTACTCCTGGAGCCGCGCGGCGATGCCGTCCGCCACGTAGAACTCGACGGGCCGGAAGACGCCGAAGGTGGTGGAGGCCAGCGGTTCACCCCCCGGATGCGCGCAGGCCACCGCCAGCGCCATCTGGTCGATGCCGTATGGCCGCCTGCTCGCAGACATGCGCTCCCGGCACCACTCGACCACCTCGTCCGAGAGTTGCTGCATCGTCGCCGGGGTCAGGGGATCGGAACCCAGCAGCCACTCGCGCCTCGAGAGGCCCGTGCCGCGGCGGATGGACGCCTCCACGCGGGCGCGAAGGGGGTCCGGGCGGAACCGGTCGAGCAGTGAGCCCAGCATCCCATCCCCTTCTGTGATATCGCTCTGTGATATCCGGTGCGTGAGCGGAAACGACGGTAGAGGGTTCTCCCCCGCCCTCCGGGAAAACCCCTACCGCGCCCAACCTGTGGCAATCATCGGCAGCAGTCGCGCGCTCGGCAGTCCCGCCCCAGGTTCGGAATCACTGTGGGAATCTTGCGAATCCCTCGCACTCCTCGGTCCCACCGCGCACGAAGCATGACAGCGCCCGTGTAGACTCGGATCGTGGACTCCTCGTACTACGTCGACCGCGCCGCCATGCTCTCCGCCGTGCGGGAGCGGGACCACCTGGTCTTCCGCTTCGCCACGGTGTCGCAGCGCCTGTTCGTGGACTTCCGGACGGCCATGGAGGACGGCCCGGCCGTCCACGTCCTGCCGCCGGCGGCGTCCGTGAAGGAGCGCATGGCCTCGATCCGCGAGGTGCGCCCGGCCTTCCCGAGGCCCGAGCGCATCAACATCGTCGCGTGGCCGCTGCGCGTCGGCGGACTCGAACGCCTCGGCGTCATCGCTGAGATGCGCGCTCGCCTCGGTGACCTCGACGGCTTCGAGGCGCTCCGAGCCCTGGACGCCGCCCTCCGCACGCTGGAGCGCGAGGAAGAACGCGAGATCCGCCAGGCCATCACCGGCGAGGGCTACAAGACCCTCTGGACCGCGACGCCCGCGACCTGACCGCGCTCCCGCTCCGTCCCTCCCCCTCTGCCCTCCCCCTCGAACTGCCCTCGTGCTTTGCTGTCGAGCATGGACGCCCGTGCCTTCGCCGAGGTGGTTGACCGCGCGATCGAGTCGCTCCCGGAGGAGTTCGCCTCCCGCCTGGAGAACGTCGCCGTCGTCCTGCGCGACGAACCGACGGAGGAGGACCTGGCCGAGGCGGGCATGGGCCCGCACGAGGAGTTGTTCGGCCTGTACGTGGGCGTCCCCCTGACGGACCGCGTGAACTACAACCTCGTCCTCCCGGACCGCATCCTCATCTTCCAGGGCCCCCACGAACGCCACTTCCCGGACGACGAACTCGTCGAGGAAGTGCAGCGCACCGTGGTCCACGAGATCGCCCACTTCTTCGGCATCGACGACGACCGCCTCCACGAACTCGGCTACGCGTAGCAGAGCGGCTGAGATCGGCCGCCTTGACGTGTGGCATGGCCCTCGCAGCGGCGGTAGGTAGACTCCCGGGTGGAGTGGGGCCCCCAGGGGGCAGTGCAGGCAGGCGGAGGCGCGCGTGATCAGCGAGCAGTTCATCATCGGCATCGACGACACCGACGGTGCGGGATGCGAGGGTACCGGCGCCCTGGTCCGCGCGCTGGCGGCGCACGTGGAGGCGCAGGGCTGGGGGCGCTCGCTCGGCGTCACCCGCCACGAACTCATGCCCTCCGACAAGATCGCCGCCACCTCCGAGAACTTCGCCTACGCCCTCGCCATCGAGACCGAGCGGTCCATCCTGGACCTGGAGGACGACGTGGTGGACTTCGTGCGGGCCAACGCCTCGCGCGAGGCGGACCCTGGCATCGCCATCCTGTCGCGGCACTCGGACATGCCCCACATCCTCGCCTTCGGCCGGCGCGCACAGACCGAGGTCATGCGACTGGAGTGGGCGCAGACGTTCTCGACCGAGGCGAACGTGTCGCTCCGCTCCCTCGGCAACAAGCGCCTCGGCGCCATCGGCGCGCTCGCCGCGGCGGGCCTCCGCGCCGGCGGCGGCGACGGCCGCTTCATCGACCTGGCGACCATCCGGGAGATCGAGGGCGTCATCACCGCCGGCCAGATCCGCGAGCGCCTCGGCATCGAGACCGTCCTCGACGAGGACGGCGAGCCGCTGGACCGGGACGACCCGGTGGAGACATTCGGCTGGCTGCGCCCTCGGCTGGAGGGGGGCAGGCCGGTGGTCCACACGCGCCGCCTCGCCTCCGACCGCCACAAGTTCGAGGTAGTCGACCGCCGCCCACCCCGCGAGCC
>CAYTRA010000049.1:0-3452 GCA_964439675.1 uncultured Dehalococcoidaceae bacterium | reverse complement strand
CGGGCGTTGTCGTTCATGATCACGGCGTAGACGCGGTGGCCGTTGCGCGTGGCCGACGCGGAGAGCGTCCGGCCCGCTGCCTCGGTGAAGCCGGTCTTCACGCCGTCGCCGTCGTCGAACTGCGACAGGAACGAGTTCACGTTGAACATGCTCAGGTTGCGGTCACCCACCGCGGTCCAGGAGCGCTCCTGCACGATCTCGCGGAAGAGCGGGAACTGGGTCATCGCGTAGCGAGACAGCATTGCGATGTCGTAGGCGGACATGCGGTGGTCGGCGCTGCCCAGTCCGTGCGGGTCCGTGAAGTGCGCTGCCAGGCCCAACTTCGCCATCAGCGTGTTCATCTGCTCCACGAACGCCTCGTCAGAGCCGGCCACGTGCCGGGCGATCGCCAGCGCGGCGTCGTTGCCGGACGGGAGCATGAGGCCGTAGAGCATGTCGCGCATGGTGAAGCAGTCGCCGGGGATGATGCCCATCACGCTGCTCCCGGGCATCTGCCGGTAGTCCACGTCCCTGATCGGCACCCAGTCCGAGGTGATCGAGCCCTCCAGCGCCAGGATCGCCGTCACGATCTTCGTCAGGCTCGCCGGCGGCAGCCGGTCGTGCGCGTGGTAGTCGTAGAGGACGGCGCCGGATGCCTCATCGATGACCACCGCCGCCAGGGCGTCCGGCTCCGGGGCGGGCTCGCTGCCGGTGAACGCCGGCGGCGGCGCGCTGGCCGCGGGGATCGTGACACCGGTGGTGGCGATGGCCGAGCCGGGCGGGTCGCAGACGATCAGGAGTGGCGTACCGGCGTCGATGACGGTGCCGCCCACCAGGTTCGTCCACGGCTGGTTCACGAAGGCGGGCGCGCCGAAGCGATAGCCCACCAGCCCGCCCTCCGGCCGGCTGGCCCACACCGAGGTCAGCGAGCAGTCGTTCGCCATCGCCGCCGTCTCGATGCCGCTGACCGTGCCGCCGCCCCAGAGCACGAGGCCGAACCCACCCTGCGAGGGGATCGAGCCTCGGAGGCCCGGCTGCACGCTGGACGGCTGGCATGCGGAGGTCTCCGGCGGCCCGTCATACGGGGCGAGGAAGGCGTCCGCGGCCCAGCCGGCCACGCCTCTCCATTCCACGAGCTGCCATCGATAGCCGTCCGCCACCACGGTGGACGGCAGCACGAGCACCGTGCGCCCGTCCGGAATGCAGTCGACGCGAGTGCCGCCCAGCGAGGGCTCGGAACGCAGCCGCAGGCAGTCGCCGTCACCGGCGACGATGGCCGTGGATCCTGGAGGCAGGGGATCGCCAGAAATCTGCGCCTGCACACCGGACCCGGTCTCGGGCTCGGCGGAGGCGATCTGGGTCAGCGAAGCAAGCGGTGTGCTGACGAGCAGGCAGGCGATCAGGAACGCACTCGCGGCGCGCCTCAGCGGGCGTCCAGGCATCGACGCAGTCTCCGGCCCCCTCCCGCCGGAGGAGAGAATAAACCATCTCGCCTTCCCGCGTCGAAATCCGTGCGCCCTATCGCTGACCGGAAGGTTAGCGAACCTGCCTGTTCGTGGGCGGCTGCGTCTGTTCGGCCCGTGAGCGTCCGCGAAATGCGCACGATGCGACGCGGCGTGCGACGAGGGGTACCCACGCGGTACCCCGACCGGAGATCGTCGATGTTCCTCGGACTGATCGGCAGGGCCATCAGAGGTGGCGCGCGATGGAGGGATCACGCGCCACCTCTCCTTCTGACCCCCTCCCCCCTTATGGGGGAGGGTTGGGGTGGGGGCGGTAGCCCTCGATGATCCGCTCCGCCCCACGCCCCGAGGGCCACCGAGGGCGCAGGACGGCGCCGCGACGGGGGAGGAGAGGGTCGGGTGCCCTCAAGAGGTAGACTGGACGCATGGCGGGCAGCGCGTACCTCGGCCTCTGTGGTGGCTGCGCCCACGGTCGAGGCGTCCGCAGCGCGAAGGGATCCGTCTTCCTCCGCTGCGGCCTGCATGACACCGACCCTCGGTTTCCGAAGTACCCGAGGCTGCCGGTCACGGCATGCCCGGGCTTCGCACCACGAGACGCCCCCGACCGTGACCGCACCCGCGGCGCCGACGACATCGAGGGCGAGGAGGTTCGTCCGTGACGGACAAGGACACCCCCACGAACACGAACATCGAGGCCAACGCGAACATCGAGGCGCCACAGCCCTCGGTGCAGCCCTCGATCCCGCCGCGCCTGCCCGCGACGCGCCAGCCCGGCCTGTTCGAGCGCTTCGGCGGCAGCGAGATGGTCGACCGCGTGGCCACCGAGTTCTACGAGCGCGTCTATGCCGACCCGGAGTTGCTCCCGCTCTTCCCCCAGGGCGAGGCGGAGCGCGAGGAAGGCCGCCTGAAGCAGGCCGAGTTCCTGGAGCAATGGATGGGCGGGGCGCCTCGATACTCGGAGAAGTACGGACACCCGCGCCTGCGGATGCGCCACTTCCCGTTCGAGATCGACCAGCGCGCCGCCGGCCGCTGGCTCCGCCACATGACCGAGGCCATGCGCGCCTGCGGCGTGGGCGAGCAGGAGATCCAGGAAGTCCTCAGCGGCCTCGGTCCGCTCGCCCGCCACATGGTGAACGCTGGCCAGGACGTGCCCCGCACCCCACTCGGTAACGTGCGGCTGTCCTGACGATGCCCGCGTCTGCCGAGGGCTACCGCGACCTCGCGCCGGACATCGTCCGCCAGCGCCTCCTCATGGAGGGCTACTGGACCGTCGAGGTGGACGCCGATGCGATCCGGCGGCTGCTCCTCGACCTCGCGGCGCACCTGGACCTGCGTACGTACGGCGAGCCCGCGGTGTTCGCGCCCGCGAGCGGCATGGGGCGGGACGAGAACGCAGGCTGGGACGCCTTCGTCCCCCTCATCGACAGTGGTATCTCCGGCTACTTCTGGGCGGGGCCGCGCTTCTTCTCCCTGGTCCTCTACACCTGCAAGCACTTCGATCCCGCCGCCGCAATCGCGTACGTCCGCACGGCTCTCGGCGTGCCGGGCGATCTCGCCACCCTCGAGTTCTGACACGCGCCCCGGGGGAGGCTTGGGCGGGGATGCGACAGTTGGTACCCGTTTCACACCCAGATCGAGCACCCCACCGGCTGCCAGGTCGCGGCCAACCTGCATTTCGAGGTCAACTCCACCACGCAAGACCGTGAGTTCGAGGTAGCCCCCACCTTCCGGCCCCCTCTCCCTTGGACGAGAGGGCTGGGGGCGAGGGGTATCGCAGGAGTGCGCAATCTCGTCATCGCCGAGATCGAGCACCCGCGGCGAGCCTCCCCGGGCCGTGCCCCTGCGAACAGAGGCGGCTAACCCTCACCCGCTGGTAAACTAGGACTCTCCCCACAACCCGCCCCGACGTCGCTCAGACGCGTCGACGGTCGCGCGAAGGGCTGCGGCATGGTCAACGAACCACCAGCACGAGAACAGGCTCGCCGCGTCGAGGACGAGATGCGCGCGTCC
>CAYTRA010000048.1:2923-11332 GCA_964439675.1 uncultured Dehalococcoidaceae bacterium | reverse complement strand
CGGTGCCACCCATGTCGCCGTGCTGCCGGGTGACGTAGCAAAAGCGGATCGGCGCCAGCACCGTGACCGTGTCAGAGGCGAGCCCCAGCCTCGGTGCGCCTCAGTCCGTCGAGGCGACCACGAGCGCGTCGAGCCAGCGGACCACCTCCGGCACGTCCGCCAGCCGCATGCGTGCGGAGGTCAGCGCCGGCTCGCCGACGACAATGCCGAGGCCGTCCGACGCGATCTCCCGGAACGCGTCCTCGTCTGTCTGGTCGTCGCCCAGGTAGACGGGGCACGGGTCGTGCCCCGCGGCAGTCGAGGTGCGGAGTAGCGCGCGGACGGCGTGGCCCTTGTGCCACTCCATGTCCGGGCGCAGTTCCAGCACCTGCTTGCCGCCGGCGATGTGGAGACCGGGGACCTGGCCGGCCACGTCCATTACCGCCTCCTGCACGTCAACGACGCGCAACTCCGGCGTCAGCCGGAAGTGCGCCGCGAGCGCGAAGCGCTTCCGCTCCAGGCGCGCCCCCGGGATCGGACGCAGGCGCGCCTCCAGCAGGTCACCGGCACGGCCCAGGGCGTCCAGGAACGCCTCGGCGCCGGGCACGGTCGTGCGCGTGCCGTCCGGGTGCTGCACCTCGAAGCCGTGGCTGCCCGCGTACGTCAGCCCGTCGATCGCGACGTGCTCCACAAGGTCATCGAGGCCCCGCCCGCTCACGACTGCGACGGGGAAGCGCGCCACCAGCCGCTGCACCACCTCGCGCGCGTCGTCGTCCAGCACCGCGAGTTCGGGAGTGGCCACGATCGGCGTGAGCGTGCCGTCGTAGTCCAGGAACAGCGCGAGGCCACCATCTCGCCCGCGCTCGACCAGGTCGGGCAGCGCTTCGAATGCCGAGGGAAGCGCGGACGCCGGGCCGGGGATCGAGGAGAGGTCGGGCGGAGGGACTCTGGTCATGTCGCCATCTCCTCGCTCGTCCGTCCGCCCCGGCCCGCCTCGCTAGGCTGCCTGCGGCATGATGTGGGCCGGGCCCACGTCCATGTCCAGGTTCGGGAGCAGTTGCTCCTCGAAGAAGCGGAAGAAGCCTTCCTGCTCCGGGCCCACGTTGTGAAGGTAGACGTGGTCGAAGCCGGCGTTCGCGAACTGCCGGATGCTCTCCAGGTACGGTCCCGGATCCGGCCCGCACGGAACGTGCTTCGAGACTTCCTCCACGCCAAACGACTGCGTCGCCGCCTCGAAGTCGCGAGGTAGACGCAGGTCCTGCCCCAACATGCCGCCGAGCGCGCTGTTCGGCCACTGCTCCAGCAGCAACTGGCGCGCCGCGCCCTCATCCTCGCCCCAGCAGGTGTGGAACAGGCCAATGCGAGGCCCGGCGCCGCCCGCCCCCGTGAATGCCTCGATGGTCTCGGGCTTCGGGGCGGTGGAGATGAGGCCGTCCGCCGCGCGGCCGGCGAGGCGCGCCGAGTTCTTCCCGGACGCACCGACCAGCAGCGGCGGCGGCGCCTCCGGCAGGCTGTAGAGGCGCGCGTCCTCCAGCGAGTAGTACTGGCCCTCGATGGAGTGCCGGCCGCCCTCCCAGAGCGTGCGAATGATCTCGATGGCCTCCTCCAGCATCTCCTGCCGCTGCTGGATGGGTGGCCACTTCTCGCCGACGATGTGCTCGTTGAGGTTCTCGCCGGTGCCCAGGCCCAGGAAGAAGCGCCCTGGCATCAGCGTGGCCATGGTCGCCGAGGCCTGCGCGATGATCGCGGGGTGCGTGCGGATGAGCGGGCACGTCACCCCCGTGCCCACGGTCAGCGTCTCGGTCGCCTGCGCGATCGCCCCGAGCGTCGACCAGACGAAGGGGCTTTGCCCTTGCGAGTTGGTCCACGGATGGAAGTGGTCCGAGACGAGCGCGAAGGTGAAGCCCACCTCCTCCGCCCGACGGGCGTTCTGGACAAGCGTTGGCGCGGGGTGTTCCTCGCTCGCGAGCATGTACCCGATGGCAACCATCAGCGTCCCCTGTCCCGATCCATGCCAGCAACCGTGAATTCCTCGGCCACCTCGACCACGCCTGGGACGCGGGCGGCCACTTCCTCGGCGCTCTCCACGTCCACGATGTCGCGCACCTCGCCGCGCAGGCGGGCGATGCCGCGCGCGACCTCCACCTCGACCTCGAGGCCGGTCGTAGCAGCGTCCTCGCGCAGTTCGCGACGGATGGCGTCCGCGATTGCCTCGTCGCCGATCGTGCCGTCGCTCGAGCGGGCGACCTCCACCGAGTCTGTCGAACTCGCGCTGAAGCCGCCGATGACCTCCGTGTCCGTGCCGACCGGATCCGTGGGCGGCGTGTAGACCGCCTCGCCCTCGGTGACGTTCTCGTCGAGTTCGGCGAGCGCGCTCACGTCGCCACTGAGGCTCGCGGGCTGCGCCGACCGAGGTGACACGACGCGCTCCTGGTCCGTGAAGTCGCCGGGCATGATGCTCTCGGGGTCAGAGAGGTCCTCCTCCGCCCCGTCGAAGCCGGCCACCTCGACCTCGCTCAGCGTGGCCTCGCGTGTCTCGCCCGGCAGGACGGCGGCGACGGTGATGTTGTCGTCCAGGCGGGCGCCCGGCGCGATCCGGCGGACCACGTCCAGCACGGCCTCGCGGTCGCCCTCGCTGTCCACGACGCCGGTGAGGACAAACGCGTCGCGCCCTTCCTCGACCAGGAGTTCGTAGCCCACTTCCTCCAGCGCCTGCTCGATCGATCGAGGCGAGATGTCCGGCATTCCCACGCCTTTCCGTCGCGACGCCGTGCGGCGCGCACGTGTGAGAGTGACGGTCGCCCTCGGCGAGTCGGCCCGTCATAACAGGGCTGTCGGGGCGGTCTCAAACTCGCGTCAGGCGTCCGGCTGGGGGCGCGACGTATCCAATGCGTGCTACCCGCGGTGGTTCCCGTTGGCGCTCACCTCGAACGCCATCAGGCCCTCCAGGGCCGCATCCACCGCGGCCGGCAGCGTCCACCGCGGACGCCACCCCACGAGGCGTACCGCCTTGTCGATGCTCGGGAGGCGCAGGTAGAGGTAGCGGTCGGCCACCTCGATGTCCGGTTCGGCCAGGGTGGGGAGGGGCGAGCGTCCGTCCCAGAACTGCTCCTGGTAGCGCTCCAGCACCATCCGGGCCAGGTCGGCGGGCGAGACGCGGTTGGAGGGGTCGCCCACGTTCAGGACAGCGCCGGTCGCGGACGCGCCTTCGTTTTGCACGACCAGACCCACCGCCTCCGCCACGTCCTCCACGAAGACCAGTGTGCGCACGTACTGGTCCTCCGGCGCCATCTCCACCGTGCGGCCATCGCGAGTAAGCAGCGCGTCGCGCACGGCCATGATCGGCAGCGAGCCACCGTTGCTGGGCAGGGTCTCCAGGCGGTCACCGAGGACGTCGAAGACGCGCAGGATCGCGAAGTCCAGCGATTCGGTCTCGCCGTAGGTGTAGATCAGGTGCTGGGTCATGCGCTCGTGGGAGACGGCGAGTTCCTCGTCTCCCACGGGGCCAGAAACCAGGGGCGCCTCGTCCTCCCGGATCTGGCGGTCGGCGTCCGTGACGGGGCCCGGGCTCACCGGCGTGGGCCAGCGGTGCCCGTAGACCTCCGCCGAGGAGACGTGGACCAGCCGGCGGCCCAGGTCCGCGCACAGCCGCACGAGTTCCGTGCGGGCGCGGAGTTCCTCCTGCAGTTCGGACGCGGAGAGGCGGTCGTGGACGGGCTGCTCCAGCGGGCTCAGGTCGACGACGATGTCCGTGTTCTCCACCAGGGAGGACACCAGCGCCGGCTCCTCGTGCCCGTCCAGCGTGTAGAAGGAGAATCGAGGCTCTTCCAGCAGCGCCGCCAGGCGCTCGTGGTGCCGGCCGCTGCCCACGATGGCAGCGTCCGTATGCGCCAGTAGCCAGCGGATGAGCGGTGGACCAACTACCCCACCGCAGTCCATCACGAAAACACGCACGTTCTGCCCCCGTCCAACCTCCTCTCAGCGAGGACCGCCTGCGTCTGGTTGTCCCTCCGGTTCTCGTCGCTCGTTAGTGCGATCCGCGCGCCAGGATCACGGCCGGGATCGTCAGCAGGAGGATCCGCAGATCCGTCAGGAAGCGGATCTCCTCCAGATACTCCAGGTCCATCCGGAGCATCTCCTCGAAGTCATGGCGGTGCCGGGCGCGGACCTGCCACAGGCCGGTGATCCCCGGGACGCCTCGGAGGCGGGCCCAGTAGTCCGGCTCATATCGCTCCACCTCGGACGGCAGCGGCGGCCGCGGGCCCACGAGGCTCATCTCGCCCCGCAGGACGTTCCACAACTGCGGCAGCTCATCGATCGAGGTCTTGCGCAGCACCTTGCCCACGCGCGTACGGCGCGGGTCGTCTTTGATCTTGAAGATCAGGCCGTTGGCCTGGTTCCGCTCCGCCAGGAACGGCAGCAGCGACTCCGCGTCCTGCTGCATGGACCGGAACTTCCAGCAGACGAAGACGTGGCCGTTCACCCCCAGCCGCTCCTGCCCGAAGAAGGCCGGGCCACGGCTGTCGATCTTCACCACCAGCGCGACCAGCGCGAACAGCGGCGACAGCAGCACCAGCGCGACCGCCGAGACGGCGACGTCCATCGACCGCTTCCACCACGGCAGCGGCCGCGTCCGAGGGGTGAAGCCTGCGGGGAGGGTCAGCCGCCGTCGGGTGGTCAGCGTGCGTGCTCGGCTCACAGCGCACCCGCCACTCCCGCGGCCACCGTCGCCCGGCCGGGCTCCTCGACGGCATCGAGGGCCCCGGCGGGGTCTCCCTCGAGCGCCGGGCGGCCGACGCATCGGTAGGCGAAGCCGGCATCACGGATGCCGGCGGCGTCCAGGACGTTGCGCCCGTCCACGATCAGCCGCCGGCGCATGACCTCCGCGAGGTCGGCGAGCGGCAAGTCGAGGAACTCCGGCCACTCGGTCGCGAGCACCAGCGCATCGGCGCCGGCCGCGCCTCGAAGCAGGTCCTCGCTGACGTCCAGGGCGGGGAAGGCGGCAGTCACGGTCTGGCGGCTGACGTGGGGGTCATGGACCACCACCTCCGCGCCGGCCAGTTGCATCAGGTCGGCGACTTCCAGGGCAGGCGACTCCCGGATGTCGTCCGTGTGCGGCTTGAACGCCGCCCCCAGCACGAGGATCCGGCGGCCCTCCAGCGATCCGAGGGCCTCCCGCACCTTGCTCAGCACGCGGCGGCGCTGCTCCCGGTTGATCTCGATGACGTGGCGCAGCAGCTGCGGGTGCGCGCCGAAGGTGGAGGCCGTGTGCTCCAGGGAGGCGACGTCCTTCGGGAAGCAGGAACCGCCCCAGCCGATGCCCGCGCGCATGTAGTGCCGGCCGATGCGCTCGTCCAACCCCATGCCGCGCGCGACCTCCTCGATGTCCGCGCCGACGACCTCGCAGATCGAGGCCATCTCGTTGACGAAGGAGACCTTGGTCGCCAGGAAGGCGTTGGAGGCGTACTTGATCATCTCCGCCGTGCGCAGGCCGGTCAGCACGATGGGCGCATCGAGGGGTTCGAACAGCGCGGCCACCCGCTCGCGCGCCTTCGGCTCCGCGGAGCCCAGCACCACGCGGTCCGGATGCATGAAGTTGTGGATCGCCGTCCCCTCCTGGAGGAACTCCGGGTTGGAGACGACAGCCAGCGAGGGCGCCCCGTAATGCCGCGCGATCTGCGCGACGAGGTCGCCGGTACCGATCGGCACCGTGCTCTTGTTCACGATGACCGCGTCCGGCCGCAGGACCGGCGCCAGCGATGTCACAGCGTCGCGCACCGCGCGAAGGTCAGAGGCGCCCCCGGTGGAGGGAGGCGTGCCGACGGCCAGGAAGACGAACTCGGCGTCCAGGTGCTCCGGGGTGC
Organism: uncultured Dehalococcoidaceae bacterium; assembly: GCA_964439675.1. Lineage (GTDB taxonomy): Bacteria > Chloroflexota > Dehalococcoidia > UBA2979 > UBA2979 > W-Chloroflexi-9. The sequence continues at coordinate 5,489 of CAYTRA010000048.1, read as the reverse complement.
CCTGTACCGCGGTGATGCGGCCGGCCTCCACGCCCGCGCGCAGCAGGTCGTCCAGGCCGGGCTCGTAGATGGGCGCCTTGCCCCGGTTGACCTTCGCGACGCGATCCGCGTCCACGTCAATGGCCGTGACGTTGTGGCCCATGGAAGCGAAGCAAGCGGCTACGACCAGTCCGACGTGGCCACAGCCGACCACCGCGATGTCCGTCACTGCCGCACCTGCCCGTCCGTCAGCGGGCCTTCGCGTCCACGTTGTGTGGAGGGCGGCCCGCACGTTCTCGCCAGCGCGAATGTGACGGCCGGACATTCATGCGGAGTTGATCAGTGGTGGCCGCTTGCTCCTTCCGTGGTGTCGGACGCTCTGGGCATCGCGAAAAAGTCTCGCGTCGCGAGACCCCGGCGGGTCAGCACGCCTCGCGCAGGAGTCCCGCCTCGATGAGGACGCGCACTGTCTCGTCCACGTCCATCGCGACGACGTCCGGGTCCGTGCCGTGGGTGCCGGCAATGGCCTCCACCACCTCGCCCAGGGACTGGCCGGAGCAGAGGCGCAGCCAGATCTGGCTGCCCGTCTCGTTGAGGGAAAAGTGGATGTCCCGCGTCAGGTCCAGCATCAGCAGTTCGTCACCGACCGGCCGGAAGGCAACGGTGCTGGAGGCCTCGTAGCGGTGGTCGCCCTTGCCTCGGACGGCGGCATACCCGGCGGTCTTGGCGGAAGGCGAGGCGTCGCCGCGCCACATGGCGGGCAGCGAGGTGCGCGAGGCGAATCGATAGAGGTCTGACCGATAACAATCCGACAAGGGGCGGCCATCCTTCGTACTTCGTGCGGCGCTGTGTCAGTTCCGCATGCACTTCTGCAAGGCGCGCCGCCGCATCCTGCGGCCGTGCAAACACCTCTCCCATCCTGTGTACCGGCAGCCCGTTGCAGAAACGTTGAGATGCCGCGCGAGAGCGTGGCATGCCCATGTCCGTTGCGAGGCGCCTCGAAGCGCGCGGGCACGACACCGGCGGTCTTCGTCCGCAACGGCCGAGGCTGCTGCGACGCCGGGTCAACGCGGGATCAACGGGTGCTGCACATGCTCCCACCCTCGGCTCACAGCAACCGGCCGCCGCCGGTAGGAGGCCCTCATGACCCTTCAGGAAGTCGTGCGCACGGCTACCCGCGTCGTGCGCCAGCCCTGGAACCCGGACCCCAGCGAGATGTGGCGTCGCATCGCCCGCCTTCCGGAACAGGCCCGCGGGGCCTGGCGCCTGGGGCTCGAGTGGGAAGGCGTGGCCTCGCTGCCTCCTGACTGCGACATCCGTCGAGTGGTGGTCGTGGGCATGGGCGGGTCCGCCATCGGGGGCGACCTGGTGGCGCGCATCGTGAAGGAGCGCTGCGCCGTGGCCGTCGATCTGGTGCGCGACTCCGCACTCCCGAGGCTGGACGCGCACACGCTGCTGGTCGCCTCGTCCTTCTCGGGCGAGACGGAGGAGGTCCTGACCGCCGTCCGCGAGGCGCAGGGCGCACCCTGCGCGAAGGTCGCCATTACCCGAGGCGGCGCGCTGGCGCGCGAGGCGGCGACCTCTGGCATCCCCACCCTCTGGTACGACTGCGACGGCGAGCCGCGCTCCGCGCTCGCCTACGGGACCATGACGCTGCTGGGCCTGATGACCCGCCTCGGCCTCTGCGACATCACGCAGGACGAGGTTGACCGCGCCATCGATGAGGTCGCGCGCTGCACGGCCGAACTCAGCCTGCGCGACGGCGAACGGGAGAACCGCGCGCAAGCGCTCGCCCGCGAGATCCGAGGCAGCGTCCCCGTGATCCTCGCCGACGCCTCGCTCCAGCCGGCGGCCGTGCGCTGGCAGACGCAGTTCAACGAGAACGCCAAGGTGTGGGCGTTCGCCCTCGCGCTGCCGGAGGCGCTGCACAACGCGGTGGAGGGCATCGGCCGCTACGCCACGGCGCCGGGGAGCGCCCCGTTCTACGCGGTCCTGCTGGAAGACGCGTCGAGGCCCCTCGCGGCACGGGCGCGCATCGCGGCGCTGCAGGAGCACCTGTTCGACTGCGGCGTGCCATGCATGCGTCTCACGTTCGAAGGGAGCAGCCTGCTCAGCACGCTGCTACAGGCATGCGCCTTCGGCGACTGGGTCTCGTACTACCTCGCCATCGAGGCGGGTATCGACCCCTCGCCGGTGCCGACGATCACCAGCCTCAAGCGCCGCGTGTCGCAACTGGCAGGCGAGACGAACGGATACGCGACCGTGAAGTAGGCCAGCGCGGCGGCAGCCCCAACGAAGCGACCAGACGAACGAGGGCCGGAGCATCTCTGCTCCGGCCCTCGTCCGTCCGCGGCTCGTGGCCGCACCCCTGGACATCGCATGGCGGCAGGAAGCGCCTTACGACCTGACTCCTGCCATTTCTACGCAGTTCTCCTTGAGCCTTCGGGAAGGGGCAGTCGGCCTACGGACGATCGTCACCACGCGGCGTCTCGGTCGGGCATGCACGCACGCCGGCGTCCTCCTGCGCGATCGTGTGCACCAGCACGCGGAAGAACTCCGCCGGGTGGAACGGCTTGCGCTGGACCAG
>CAYTRA010000048.1:0-2823 GCA_964439675.1 uncultured Dehalococcoidaceae bacterium | reverse complement strand
TACGAGGGCCTCGACCTCGTCCGGCCGGAGCGCAGTCACGGAGAGGCCCTGGCGCTCCGCCGCTCCTGTCAGTACCCGCACCTGTGCGTCGTCCCCGCTCAAAATGGCGACATGCACCCTGGCCTCGGTCTCGGCGGTCATGTGGACCGCGGTGATCACTCGCAGTTGGGGTCGCCACAGAGGCAGCCTCAAGCGCCCGACGACCCCAGTAAGCGCACCCTGATACGAAGCATCCGGTTCGCTTCAGCACTCATAGCACAGAATGGAAGCAGTGGCGCTTGGGGAATCCCCGGGGAATGCAATGTCTTTGACATGAGGCCCGCCACTCTTCTGCCGCTCTGGGAATAGCGAACCCATTACTACTCCCGTAACAACCCTTCGCATCGCGGACCTGTTGCTGGGGCGGCCATCGGTACCGCGTGTTCAGACCCTGAACAGGCAACGTCAGTGCGGCCCCTCTCCGAGTCCTACGCTCGTTCCTTCACGACCCACTTTGACGGCAGTCCGTCGGTGCTGGTCCTTGACCCGGACCGCGAGTACGCCGAGATCATCGGGGACACCCTCAACCGCGACCGTCGAGGCGTGCGGATGGCGCCGACGCCGAAGGCCGCGCTCGAGTGGCTCCGCCAGTCGACCCACCACCTGGTCATCCTGGACCACGACATCGGCGAGACGACCGGCGTGGTCGAGTTGATCCGCATCATCCGCCACCTCCAGCCGGAGATCGGCATCGTCGTCACCAACCCTCGACGCGTGCCCGTCGCCTCGACGGTCGCGTGCTTCGAGGCCGGCGCGGATGACTTCATCGAGAAGCCGTTCCACCCCAGCGAGTTCGCCGCGCGCGTGCGCGCGGTGCTCCGCCGGACGGTCGTCTGCACTCGAGCACACGCGGGCGGCACCACCACCGAGGCGATGGACGAGGACAGCCCGTTCGAGCTGGATCTCCGCAACGGCACTGCCCGCCACGGTGGGAAGCGCCTGGACCTGACCGCCACCGAGTTCGTGCTGCTGCGCGAACTGCACGAGAACCGGGGCCGCGTGCTCTCCTACGAGACGCTGAACGGCCGCGTGCTGGGCACCAGCGGCGCGGACGGGGCGACTCGCCTCAAGAGTCACGTCAGCGCGCTCCGACAGAAGTTGCGCGCCGCCGGCGCGGACCCCGACCTGGTCCGGAACGCCCGAGGTATCGGCTACGTCCTGGCGGAGTCGGACGCATGAGCCGCATCCCCGCGCCTCGCAGGCAGGAACGCGTCGGCCTCGTGCTGGGCGGGGGCAGCCTCCGCCAGCGGATGTCCCTGCTCGAACGGAGCCTCGCGAGGGCCGAGGTGATCTGCGTCGCCGGACGCGTCGCCACCACGCTCGGCCACCAGCGTGACGGCATCACGACGCTGGGCCAGACCCGCGAGGAACGGCTCGCGCACGTGCGCATCGCAGGCCTCCTGCGCGGCGCAGAGTTGCGAGGCGCCACCGTCATCTGGCCCTGCGATCTCATCGCCTTCCGCGACCACCCGGACGGCCGTGCCTATGCCAGCGCCACGCCGGAGGAACTCGTCCCGGGCTGGACCATGGGGGATGCCGGGCCCGGCACGCTGGCGGCATTCCGCGAAGCGCTCGCGCCGCTGGACACCGTGATCTGGACGGGCGCCCTTGGCCTGGCCGGGGAGTACCCCTTCGCCAGCGCCAGCATCGCGCTCGCACGCATGCTCTCGCGCACGCGCCCCGGCGGAGGGCCTCGCCTCGTGCTCTCCGGACGCGACACCGTCGCGGTCGTGCGCGCCGCCGGCGTGGAGGTGATGGCGTCGTCCCTGGCACGCCAGCAGGCGACGGCCGGGCGTCCATCCGGCACCGAGTCACGCACTCCGCGAGAAGCGCCCAACGGCGAAGCCTGACCTTCGAGGCGCACCGATCGAAGAAGGCCACCCCGACGGGTGGCCTTCTCCGTTTCCCATGGCCGGACCGATGCTCAGGCGGCGACCTCCGCCATCTCCAGCACGTAGCCCAGCATCTGCCGAGCGCGGATGCGGACGGGCATGCCCCCGGCCTCACGCAACTTCTGGCGGAGGTGGGAGATGTGTGTCTTCAGGCTGGACGTCGCCAGGTCTTCGGAGTCCCAGCCGAAGGCCATGAGCCGCTCGGTAGGCGCCACGCGACCGTGGTGCTGCAGCAGGCAGTACAGGAGCCGCAGTTCCATGCGCGTGAGCATCAGTTCGTGCTCCGCCTTCACGGCGCGCACCTGGTCCAGGTCCACCTCGATGTCGCCCACGCGGATGGCGCCGCTCGGCTTGTCGGACGCCTGCCGCGCCGGGAGCGCCAGCTCCGCGCGCACCACCACCTCTCGAGGCAGGATGGGCTTCATCAGGATGTCGTTCGCGCCGGCCTCCAGCGCGGAGATCGTGGCGCGCGCGCTCGCGTCCTCCGCCACCAGGTAGACCAGCGCCTCCGGATACGCCTCGCGCGCCCAGCGCACCTGGTCCACCGCCCCACCATCGAGGTGGTCCACACCGACGACCACGGCCGCCGGCGGGGAGGCGAAGACCTGGCGGACCTCGTTCAGGTCCTCCACCTGCTTCGCGCTGTGGCCCCGGCGCCGGGCGACGGCCACCAGGAGGTAGGCGAACAGGTCATCGGACGAGTCAGTAACAGCGATCTGCATTTCCAGTGCCCTACTCCTCGTGCCGGCAGCCCTCGCGTCCTCGGACGGTCGAGCATGACAGGCCGGACGGGCGTCGAGGGATGCGCCCTCGGCGGCCGGCGGCGTCCCGTGAATATTGCTCGACTAGGCGGACAGTGCGTACCCCACGCCGTACACCGTACGGATGAGGT
>CAYTRA010000047.1:0-11340 GCA_964439675.1 uncultured Dehalococcoidaceae bacterium | reverse complement strand
AGCGCGCCGCATGGACCGCTTCACCCACCTGGCCGTGACCGCGGCCGGCGAGGCGCTGGACCAGGCCGGCCTGGACATCGAGCCGGACGGCGACCAGATCGGTTGCATGATCGGCTCGGGCATCGGTGGCATCGAGACGCTGGAGCAGGAGTTCGACGTCTTCTTCCACAAGGGCGCCACGCGCGTGTCGCCGCTGCTGGTGCCCATGTTCATCCCGGACATGGCCGCGGGGCAGACCTCGATCCGCTTCGGCCTCCGTGGCCCCAACTACAACACCGTCTCCGCCTGCGCCTCGGGCGCGGACGCCCTCGGCACCGCCTTCGAGGTGGTCCGCCGAGGCGACGCCGTGGCGATGGTGGCCGGCGGCTCCGAGGCGTGCGTGACGCGCATGTCCATCGCCGCCTTCGCCAACAGCCGCGCGCTGTCTCGCAACAACGACCCGGAGACGGCGAGCCGCCCCTTCGACGTGGACCGGGACGGCTTCGTCATCGGCGAGGGCGCGGGCATCCTGGTGCTGGAGGACCGCGAGCACGCCGAGGCGCGCGGCGCCACGATCTTCGCGGAGGTGCTCGCGTACGGTCAGTCCGCGGACGCCTTCCACGTCACCCAGCCCTCCGAGAACGGCGAGGGCGCGGCGCGCGCCATGAACCTGGCGCTGAAGCGCGCCGGCATCAGCGCCTCGGACGTGGACTACGTGAACGCCCACGGCACCAGCACGCCGCTGAACGACAAGTTCGAGACCATGTCGCTGAAGACCGTCTTCGGCGAAGCGGCGCACTCCATCCCCGTCTCGTCCTCGAAGTCGATGATCGGGCACACCCTCGGGGCCGCGGGCGGCATCGAGAGCGCGGTGACGGTGCTGTCGATCCGCGACCAGAAGGTGCACCCCACCATCCACCTGCAGAACCCGGACCCGGAGTGCGACCTGGACTACGTCTCCGAGGGCGCTCGCGACCTGGACATCCGGTACGCCATGTCCAACTCGCTGGGCTTCGGCGGCCACAACGCTTCGCTCGTCTTCGGGCGCTACGAGGGATAACGCATGACCGCAGCCCCCACCGAGCCGCGCATCCTGGCGGGTTCGGGCGGGCGCCGCTGGCGGCTGTTGTCCACGCCTCCGCTGGACGGCTTCGCGGACGCCGGCCCCGGCCTGCCTGACCTCATGCGCGTCCTGCTCGCGCATCGAGGCGTGCGCTCCACCGTCGAGGCCCGCCGCTACCTGGGCCGCGCCAACGAACTGACGGATGCGCGCCTGATGCCGAACCTCGAGGTGGCCGTGGAACGCCTCGTACGTGCGTGCGAGCAGGGCGAGACCGTCGCCGTCTACGGCGACTACGACGTGGACGGCGTGACCGCGACGACGCTGCTCACGGAGGGCCTCGAGTGCCTCGGCGCGAAGCCGATGCCCTACATCCCCGACCGCTTCACCGAGGGGTATGGCCCCAACGTCCGCGCCATCCGCCAACTGGCGGACCGTGGCGCCTCGCTGCTGGTCACGGCCGACACCGGCACCTCCGCCGTGCGCGAGGTGGACGAGGCGAACTCGCTGGGCATGGACGTCGTGGTCATCGACCACCACACGATCCCGGAAGAACTGCCGAACGCCCTGGCGATCGTGAACCCGCGCCTGAACGACATCGCGTACGGCTCAGAGCCGGCGGCGGTGGGCGTGGCGTACAAGGTCATCCACGACCTGCACGACCGACTTGGCAGGCCGTACGAGCCCGAGGAGCACCGCGCGCTGGTGGCGCTCGGCAACGTCTGCGACCTCGCGCCGATGCTCGCCGAGAACCGCGACCTGGTGCGGTTGGGCCTGCAGGCGCTCACCCGGACGAAGCGGCCGGGCATCCTCGCGTTGTGCGAGGTGTCCGGCGTGCAGCCGGAGCACATCAACACGGAGACCATCGGCTGGGTGCTGGGCCCTCGCATCAACGCCGCGGGGCGCATGGAACACGCGATGATCGCGCTCGACCTGCTCCGCGCCCCCACCCTTCGCGAGGCTCGCCCATTGGCGAAGCGCCTGGAGGACCTCAACCGCGCCCGCCGCGAGGCGACCACCGAGGCACTGGAACTCGCACGGGAGTCACTCACCGCCGAGGACCGCTCGGGCGCCCTCGTCGTGGTCGCGAGCCCCTCGATCTCGTCGGGCATCGTGGGGCTCTGCGCCGCGCGGCTCGTGGAGGAGTTCTCGCGGCCCGCGATCGTGATGGAGGTCGCGGACGGCGAGGGACGAGGCTCTTGCCGCTCCATCCCGGAGTTCGACATCACGGAACTCCTCCGCCGCCACGGCGACCTCTTCCTGCGCTTCGGCGGCCACCGGGCCGCGGCCGGCTTCAGCATCGCGGAGGACCGCATCCCAGAGATGAAGGCGCGCCTGGTCGCGGACGCCTCGGAGCACCTGGACGTTGCCAACCTCGCCCCCACGCTGGACGTGGACTGCGAACTGCCGCTCCAGGACGTGAACCGCCAGGTGCTCCAATGGCTCGGCCTGCTGGCCCCGCACGGCGTCGGCAACGACACGCCTCGATTCCTCGCGCGGGGCGTGCAGGTGGCGCAGACGCGCGTGGTGGGACAGGAGGGCACGCACCTCCAGATGACGCTCAAGGCCGGCTTCGCCACCTGGAAGGCCATCTCCTTCGGCAACGCGGAGCACGAGGTGCCCGCCGGCAAGACGGCCGACCTCGTCTACACCTTCCGCCAGGACAACTTCACCGGGAACGGCACCCTGCAACTCGAGGTCCTGGACCTCCGCCCGGCCTCGGAGGACTGACCCCCGTAGGGCACCGGAAGCAATGTCACGGCGGAGGACCGACTGGTAGCCCGTCCGCCCTTCGACAGGCTCAGGACGAACGGATCTTGTGAGCCGCATTGGCTCGACCGCTTCTCCGTGGCCCCGGATCGCCCGACGGTAGCCTGCTCCCCCGCTCGTCCTGAGCCTGTCGAAGGATGCCCGCGCAGCGGGCACAGGGGAGCGCACCGCGCGCCTCGGCGTTCCGCGAGCATCGAGGTAGCGCGCGGCATCGATGTCGGGCGCAGCACGGTGCGCCCCTACGAGAGGCGGAGAGGGGAGGAGAGGAGAGGGCGGGGGCTACTCGGCGTCGCGGGACCAGAGGGTCTCGTAGTCGTCGCCCATGATGGCGGCGCGGTGCTCGGCTTCCTCCACCACGCGCAGCGCTTCCAGGCAGCGGCGCGCCGTGTCCGGGCAGTCGATGCGTCCCAGGACGCACTCCCACACGCCGAGGTGCACCAGAGAGTCCACGCGGGCGTCCCAGGGGATCCACGTGATGGAGTCGGGGCGCGGGAACTGAGGGCGCAGGCGACGCAGGGAGCGGAGACGGTCCGCGCCGTCCTTCGCGATGGGTACCACCTTCACCATCGTCCCCGTGGAAGCGTTGCAGCGCGTGTCGACCAGCAGCGTACGGCGCAGGGTGGGGAAGTAGAAGGTGATGACGTCCGCCTCGGAGACGTTCTGGAGCACTGCCTCCAGGTCGATGTCGATCCCGCCGTCGATCATGCTGCGTTTCCCCTCGCCCGCCTCGCCCGGCGCTACGTTTGCTGTACCAGGCGCAGGAATCGATGGCGCCCCACCCGGAGTTCGTCGCCCGGCCCAACCGAGGTAGAGGCGTCCTCCACGCGTTCGCCGTTCACCTGTACGCCGCCCTGCTGCACCAGCCGACGCGCCTCGCCCTTGCTGGCGGCCAGGCCCGCCTCGACCATCACGTCCACCAGGGCGCTCGCCCCGTCCAGGGCGTGCTCCGGCATCTCGTCCGGTATCTGGCGCCGCTGGAACGTGGACTCAAAGTACTCGCGAGCGGCCTCGGCCTCTGCGGGGCCATGGAAGATCGAGGTGATCGTCTCGGCCAGCCGCTTCTTCGCGTCCATCGGACGGAGCGTGCCGCCCTCGAGGGCCGTCGCGATCTCGCGCACCTCGTCCGGGTGCAGCGGGGTGACCAGCGTGAAGTACGGGACGATGGCCTCGTCCGGGATGGACATGGCCTTGCCGAACATGTCGTTCGGCGGCTCCGTGATACCGATGTAGTTGCCCAGCGACTTGGACATCTTCTGGGCGCCGTCCGTGCCCACCAGGATGGGCAGCGTCAAGATCACCTGCGGACGGTGGTCGTTCGACTCCTGGAGTTGTCGGCCGGCCAGCAGGTTGAAGGTCTGGTCCGTGCCGCCGATCTGCACGTCCGTGTCCATGTGGTCGGCGTCGTAGGCCTGCATCATGGCGTACAGGAACTCGCTGACGTGGATGGGGTCGCCGGCCTCGTAGCGCTTGGCGAAGTTGTCGCGCTGCAGGAACTGCGCCACGGTGAACCGTGCCGTGAGGCGGATCACGTCGTCGAACGTGAGTTTCGAGAGCCACTCGCCGTTGAAGGCGATGTGCGTGCGCTCACCGTCGAGGATGGCGAAGGCCTGTTCCGTGTAGGTCTTGGCGTTCTCGTGGATCTCCTCGGACGTGAGCATGGGCCGCGTCTTGTCGCGCCCGGTCGGGTCGCCGACCAGCGCCGTGAACGAGCCCACGAGGAACGTGACCTCGTGCCCGAAGTCCTGGAACTGGCGGAGTTTGCGCATGGGCACGGTGTGGCCCAGGTGCAGGTCCACCTTCGTCGGGTCGAAGCCGCAGTAGACGCGGAGGGGGCGGTCCTCCTCCAGCCGGGCGCGCAGTTCGCGCTCCATGGTGCGGCGCAGCGCGTCGTCCCCGAACTCCGTGCCCGCCATCAGGACCGCGAGTTGCTCCTCGACGGGGGCCATCCTGCGGCGGGCGGGGGCGGTCACGCGAACCACTCGCGGGTGGCGGTGACGTCCGCCCGGATCTGCGCCACCAGCGCATCCGGGCCATCGAACTTGCGTTCCGGGCGCAGCAGGTGGAGCAACTCGATCGTGACCACCTGGCCGTAGAGGTCGCCCTCGAAGTCCAGGAGGTGCGTCTCCACGTGGCGGCGCGTGCCGTTGTCGAACGTGGGGCGTGTGCCGATGTTGGTGACTGCGTTGAACGTTCGGACGCCACCGGCGGGATCGAAGAGGTGCGCGCGGGTCACGTACACCCCGTTCGGCGGCAGCGCGCGGTCAGCCGCAACACCGATGTTCAGCGTGGGGAAGCCGATGGTGCGCCCTCGCTCGTCGCCGTGGAGCACGGGCCCACGCACCGAGTACGGCCGGCCCATGAGGTGCTCCACCGTCTCCATCTCGCCCTCCGCGAGGGCCTTGCGGATGCGGGTGGAGGAGATGCGCTCGGCGTCGTCACCGTCTGTCATCAGGGGTACCGCGACGACCTCGAAGCCCTGCTCGCGGCCGATCTCCGCGAGGCGCACCGTGGTGCCCTCGCCGCCGCGCCCGAGCCGGAAGTCCTCGCCGACGACGAGCAGACGGAGGCCCGCCTCTTCGACGAGCAGGCGGGTGAAGTCTTCCGCCGAGACCTGCTGCAGTTCGGAGGTGAACTGGAGGACGGAGACGAACTCCGCACCCACGCTGCGCAGCAACTCGACGCGCCGCTCGAGCGACTCGAGGTACGCGACCGGCGTGCCGGGGCGCAGGACCGTGACGGGGTGGGGGTGGAAGGTGATGACGCCGCCCGTGAGGCCGCGTGCGCGGCCCTCCTCCAGCATGCGCCGGATGAGCATGCGGTGGCCGCCGTGGACGCCGTCGAACACCCCGATCGAGAGGGCGTGCTCTCCGGGCGTCGCGCTCCGACGCAGTTCGTCACGGACAAGGAGCACGAGGAGCGGTTCCTTTCGGACGGCGTACCGTCATGTTAGCAATCGGCGCCGGTGAGGGCCGCTCGCCACGCGGCGGGTACTCCCCGGCGCGTCGCCCTGGCCTCAGACCCCGGTGAAGTCTTCCTCCACCTGGGTGAACTCAGGCACGGTGGCGCCCTCCAGCCGGACGAGTTCGATGTCGCCGAAGGCGTCGCTCTGCCGGGCGGCCAGGTAGCGCTGCTTGATCAACTCCAGTACGGCCATGAAGTCCACGATCACCATCGTGCGGGAGGTCGCGGACTGGATGAGCGTGCGGAACGACGTCTTGCCGTGCTGCTGCAGCGTGTCCACCAGTGAGCGCATGCGGTCGCGGAGGCGCACCGGCTCGCGCTTGATCTCCGGCTGCTCCTCTTCCTCCGGCATGCGGTCCAGCACCTCGCGGATCACGTCTACCAGCGAGGACAGCGTGACAGTGTCGAGGCCGGTCGGGAGGGGCACCTCGGGCGGCGGGACTTCCCGGCGGTAGGAGCCGTGGCCCACCTCGCGCTCGCGGAGGAACTCCGCGGCGTGCTTGAAGCGCCGGTACTCGCGGAGCGCCTCGATCAACTGGCGGACGTCGCTCTCCTCCTCGTCGTCCTCCACCTGCTCCTCCGGGTCGCGGGGGAGCAGCGCGCGAGACTTGAGGAGCAGGAGCCGCGCCCCAACGCCGATGAACTCCGCGAGGGCGCCGAGGTCGATCTGTTCCTGCGACCGGAGATGGCCGAGGTACTGCTCCGTCACCTGCTGGAGCGAGACCTCCGTGATGTCCAGCTCGCTCTTCTCGATGAGGTGGAGGAGGAGGTCCAGGGGCCCCCGGAAGATCGGCAGCGCGAGCTGGATGGCCCCCTGGTCCGAGGGCTGTTCCGCCTCTGAGGGCTGTTGGGCGTCCGAGGGCGGTTCCTGCGACGTGGCATTGGGGGCTGGCGGCTCCGCCGCTGGCGGAGCCTCGTCTCCCCCGCCCTCCCCGGCGAGGGGGGAGGGGGCCGGATCGGCACTCTCGGGCTCAGAGGCGTCCGCGAGAGGTGGGTTGCCCTCGGACAGCGGTGCGCCTTCGGCGGGCGTGGACTGCTCCCCTGGTGGGGGAGCAGTCTGCTCGTCGTCCGTGCGTTCGGACTCGGACGTCACGCGGAGGCCACGGCGACCGTGGAGGGCGGCTCCGCGAACGGGCGACCGAGCGCGGACGCCAGGGCGCGCGCCTCCTCCGCCATCTCCGCGAAGTTCGAAGGCGTCAGCGACTGCGCGCCATCGGAAAGCGCGTGGTCCGGGTTCGGGTGCACCTCGATGATGAAGCCGTCCGCGCCCACGGCGATGGACGCCATGGTCATGGGCTTCACGAGGTACCACTTGCCCGTGCCGTGGGAGGGGTCAGAGATCACCGGGAGGTGGCTCAGCCGCTTCACCAGGGCGATGGCGTTCAGGTCCAGCGTGTTGCGCGTCGCGGTCTCGAACGTGCGGATGCCACGCTCGCAGAGCATCACGTTGGGGTTGTTCTGGGACAGGATGTACTCGGAGGCGAGCAACCACTCCTCGATGGTGCCGGCCAGGCCGCGCTTCAGGAGCACCGGCTTGCCGGTCTTGCCGGCTTCCTCCAGCAGCACGAAGTTCTGCATGTTGCGGGCGCCAATCTGGATCACGTCCGAGTACTGCGCCACGGCCTCCACGTCACGGACGGAGAGGCACTCCGTGATGACGGGCATACCCAGTTCCTTGCCGGCGGCCGCCAGCATCTTCAGCCCCGGCAGGCCCAGGCCCTGGAACGAGTAGGGGGAGGAGCGGGGCTTGAACGCGCCGCCTCGGAGGATGTGCGCGCCGGCCTTCTTCACGCCGGTGCAGGCAGCCCAGAGCTGCTCCTCCGTCTCGATAGAGCAGGGGCCGGCCATGAAGACGGGGTGCCCGCCGCCGACCTTCACGCCGTTGGACAGTTCGATGACGGTGTCCTCCGGGTGGGTCTCCCGGCTGGACAACTTGTACGGCTTGGAGACGCGGATGACCTCGTCCACGCCGGGCATCATCGAGATCTCGTCGCGGTGGTCCTGCATCACCTGACCGAGGCCGGCGATGACGGTGCGGGTAACGCCAAACACGGGCTGGCCCTTCAGGCCGAACTCCGCCAGGCGGTTCATCACCGCGTCTGACTGTTCCTTGGAATGGTCGATCTTCATGACAACGATCACGACTGGGACTCCTCGTCCGCCACAAGGTCGCGCCTCAATACGCGGGCCCCGTGCAGGTACACGTGCTTGATGTCGGCGAGCGGGCGGTCCGTGTTGACGTGCATCAGGATGCGCAGGCACCTGGCCAGCGCACCGGGCACGTTCATCTCATGCACGCAGGAGAGGGCCACCATGGTGTATCCCGCCTCCCGGGCCGCCACCGCGGGGAATTCCGCGTTCAGGTCCGGGGTGGTGCTGAAGACGATGGAGGCCACCAGGTCCGGGTCGACCTCGTTCTGTCGAACGATCTCGGCCAGGAGTTCGTGCGCCGCCGCCAGGATGTCCTCGCGGGTGTTGGCGCGCACGGTGGTCGCGCCACGGATGCCGCGTACCAGCATGCAGGAGGTCTCCGTTCGCTCGTCAGGTCATCCCCGTTACGGGACGCCTCGGTCGCTCCGGCCGTCCCCGTCAGGGGTTCGCCGTTGCTCGCCGATGGGTGGTGAGGGGGCTACGAGCCAAACGACCCGGCCGCACCCCGGAGGGCACCGGGGGTCGCCTGGCTCCGCGTATAGGACGCGAGCCCTCCCATGCGGCTATACCGCCGGGTCTGCGACAGGTGCTGTTCCAGGGTCACGACCGGTGATCTCCTCCAGGTAAGCCCGGACCTTGGCCGAGCGCTGGTCCCGAGGCGTCTCGCCCACCAGTTGGACGAAGGCGCTCCCGATCACTACCGCGTCTGCGATCTCCCCCACTCGCTGCACGTGCTCCCGGGACGAGATCCCGAAACCCACGGCCAGCGGCAGGTCTGTCTGCGACCGCACCCGCGCGAGGTACTCCGGCAGTTCGTCCGAGAGCACCGAGCGCGCGCCGGTGATGCCCACCACGCCGACGCAATAGATAAAGCCGCTCCCATGCTCCCCGACCAGCCGAATGCGTTCGTCCGTCGAGGTCGGCGCAAGCAGGTAGATCATGTGGATGCCCGCGTCGCGGGCCGGCCCCTCCAACTCGCCCGCTTCCTGGGGAGGGAGGTCGACGGTGATGAACCCGTCCACGCCGGCCTGCGCGGCATCCTGCACGAACCTGCTGACCCCGTACGAGAGCAGCGGGTTGAAGTATCCCATAACAAGTAACGGAGCGCGAACGCCGCGGGCGCGCAGTTCGCGCACGGCTTCCAGCACCGTCTCGCCGGTGCAGCCGTTCGCGATCGCCTGCTCGTACGCCTTCTGGTTGACCACGCCGTCGCCCAGCGGGTCGCTGAACGGCCAGCCGATCTCCACCGCGTCCGCCCCGCCCTCGATGGCTGCCTGCACGATGTCGGCGGTCGCGTCGATGTCCGGCCAGCCGCCGGGGATGAACACGATCACCGCCGGGCGGCCCTCGGCGCGCGTGCGCGCGAACATCTCGGCCATGCGGTCCGTCCGAGGCGTCGTGGCAGTGGCGGGGCTGGAGGTCACGCGGCAACTCCGGAGACGGTCACGGCGAACGAGATGCCGTTAAAGATGGCGTGCGCGGCGATTGTCGTCCAGAGCGAGCCGGAGCGGTGATACGCCCACGCGAACCATACCCCGATCGCCCAGAACGGCAGCACCACGCTCACCTCGAAGTGCACGAGGGCAAAGAGCGCGCCGCTGATGAGCATGCCCGCCACCAGCCCCCATCGCGCCGCGAAGGCGCGGAACAGGAACGCGCGGAAGAACAGTTCCTCGCCCAACGGAGCAGCCACCACCACCGACAGGCCGAGGACGAACCACACGAGGTCCGTGTTTGAGTCAGCGTCGGGGAGGGCATTGCCCTCCACCAGGCGGGAGAGGTCGGCGCCCGTGATCGCCTCGATGGCGACGATGATGAGGCCGTAGGCGATGACGATGCCGTAGGCGCCCAGCACTGTCGCCGGGATCCACCAGCCGAGGTTCGGGCCGGGCAACCGGAACCCCAGCTGCGGCATCGTGACGTCGCGGTTCGTCGCCACGATCAGAACGATGGCGCCCAGCCACACCTCGAACGCCAGCGTGACCACCGCGATTCCGAGGGCAATGTTCGGGTCGATGTCGGGGTCGGCGACGGAGGCGAGCAGGACCACCGCCACCACCACGGCGGCGTATCCGAGCAGCAGGAGTCCCACGCCCACGACCAGGTCACGCAAAGACCCGGGTGCGGGAGGCGCCTCGGGGGTGACGGCCGGGGGATCGAGTTCGGGGTCGCGCACGGATCGAAGGCTAGCAGTAGCCGGGGGAACGAGGCGTGCACGGGTAGTATGGAGGCATGCCTCGTGTCTCTCACGTCATCTACGACCTGGACGGCACCCTCCTGGATACGGAGCCGTTCTACATCCAGACCACCGACGCGATATTCGCCCGCCACGGCATGCGCCTCCCGCCAGAGGTGCGCGCCCTGATGATCGGTCGCCCCACCCGGGTGGCCGTCCCGATGATGCTGGAACACACGGGGCTCCCGATGACGGCCGAGGCCTTCATCGCCGAGCGGGAGAGCCTCCTGACCGAGTTGTTCCCCCAGGCCCTCCCGATGCACGGCGCCCGAGAACTGACCGACCACCTTCACGCGCAGGGCGTCCCCCAGGCTATCGCCACCTCGTCCTCGCGGGAGACGCTCGCGCAGAAGGTGCGCAGCCACCCTGAGTGGTTCGAGCGCTTCGATGCCATCGTCTCGTCGGAGGACGTGGAGCACGGCAAGCCCGCCCCCGACATCTTCCTCGAGGCCGCGCGACGCCTCGGTGGTTGGCCCTCCGAGTGCCTCGTGTTCGAGGACGCGCCTGCGGGCGTGGAGGCCGCTCTGGCCGCCGGCATGCAGGTCGTAGCGATCCCGGAGCGAGGCTTCGAGGACCTCGTGCGTGACGCCCACGCCGTCATCGAGAGCCTCGCCGAGTTCGACCCCGCCTCGTGGGGCCTCCCCCCGAGGGCACTGCCGGGCGTGAACGTGGGATAGGGCGTCCTCAATCCCGTTCGTCCTGAGCCTGTCGAAGGGCGGACGGGCCGACGGGAACGTACCCGCGCACCTGGCCCTGCGGGAGCGGGCCGGAGCGTCTAGAGCGTGACTCCGAGGGCGTCCGCCACGGTCATCATGTCCTTGTCCCCGCGGCCGCTCAGGTTCACCAGGATCAGGTCGTCCGGGGTCACCTCAGCCTTCAGTTTCAGGACCTGGGCGATGGCGTGGGACGACTCCAGCGCCGGGATGATGCCTTCGAGGCGGGAGAGCGTCTGGAAGGCGGCCAGTGCCTCCTGGTCTGTGATCGAGCGGTACTCCGCGCGCTCGGTGATCTTGAGCCAGGCGTGCTCCGGTCCGACGCCCGGGTAGTCGAGGCCGGCCGAGATCGAGTGCGCCTCCTGAACCTGGCCCGCTGCGTCCTGCAGGAGGTAGGAGCGCGTGCCGTGCAGCACGCCCGGGCGGCCGGCGCCCAGCGTCGCCGCGTGGCGGGCGTCCAGGCCCTCGCC
>CAYTRA010000046.1:0-11415 GCA_964439675.1 uncultured Dehalococcoidaceae bacterium | reverse complement strand
TGCTCGACCCCGCCGAGGGCCAGGTGCTGCTCGATGGCGTGGACGTGCGCGACTACCGGTTGGAGGACTTGCGCCGGCAGGTCGGGTTCGTACCGCAGGAGTCGTTCCTGTTCTCCGAGTCGCTGCGCGAGAACATCTCCTACGGCCGCCAGGACGCGACCGACGAGGAGTACGAGCGCGCGCTGGTCACCTCGCAACTCTCGAACGACCTGCAACAGCTGACGCAGGGCCTGAGCACCGTCATCGGCGAGCGCGGCATCACGCTCTCAGGCGGCCAGAAGCAGCGCGCCGCCATCGCTCGGGCGCTGCTGAAGGACCCGCCGGTGCTGATCCTGGACGACGCGCTGTCGCACGTGGACACCCACACGGAGGAGGAGATCCTCCGTCGGCTGCGCGAGTACATGCAGGACCGCACCACCCTGCTCATCGCCCACCGCACCAGCACGTTGCGCTCCGCCGATCGCATCGTCGTCCTCGAGGGCGGCCGGGTCGTCGAGGAAGGCTCGCACGCCGAACTGATCGCGCTCGACGCCGTCTACGCCCGCATCTACCGAGAGCAACTGGCGCTCGAACGCCGCTCCGAGGACGTGAAGGCGAGCCTGGTCGAGGGCGACAGCAACGGCACGCAGAACGGGAGCGCCTCGTGAGTTTCTACGAGGAAGAGGAAGCCGTCGGGAAGGTCTACGACGCGCGCATCGCCGGGCGCCTGCTGTCGTATGTCCGCCCGTACCGGCTCCAGGTCGCGGCCTCGCTGCTGATGATGTTCGCGGTGGCCGGGCTGGAACTGGTGCCGATCCTCCTCGTGCGTCGCGCCATCGACGACCAGATCACGCAGAACCGCACGGACGAACTCGGGCTCCTCGCGATCCTGATGCTGGCCGCGCTGGTCAGCATCTTCCTGCTCCGCTTCGCCCAGATGTACGTGATGTGGTGGGTGGGCCAGCGCTTCATGGTGGACCTGCGCATGCAGCTGTTCAGCCACATCCAGCGCATGTCCATCTCCTTCTTCGACCGCAACCCCGTCGGCCGGCTGGTGACCCGTCTCACCGGCGACGTGCAGCAGATCGAGATGGTCATCTCGCAGGGCGTGGTGCAGATCCTCACGAACCTGCTGATGGTCAGCGCGATCGTGGTGGTGCTCTACGTCCTCAACTGGCAACTCGCGCTGATCATGACGGCGTTCCTGATCCCGCTGATCTACCTCGTGCGGATCTTCGCGGCCGCCCAGCGCCAGGCGTTCCGCGACCAGCGCATGTGGATGGCCCGCATTGGCGCGTACCTGAACGAACTCATCACCGGCGTCTCCATCATCCAGTTGTTCAACCGCCAGCGCCGGAACATGGAGTACTTCGACCAGCGGAACCGAGGCGCGCTGGAGGCCAACCTGCGCGTCCTCTTCTGGTACGCGGTCTTCGAGCCCACCGTGGTCATGTTCAACGCCATCACCACCGCCACCATCCTCTGGTACGGTGGCGTGGGGGCGCTGGAGGACAACGTGACCATGGGCACGCTGGTCGCGTTCATGTTCTTCATGCAGCGCTTCTTCTGGCCCATCCGCGAACTGTCCGAGCGTTACACGATGATCCAGGGCGCCATGGCCAGCGCCGAGCGCATCTTCGGCGTGCTCGATGAGCCGGAGGAGGTCCTGGACCAGGACGGGGCGCGCGAACTGCCGGAGGTGAAGGGCGAGATCCGCTTCGATCACGTCCACTTCGCCTACAACCCCGGCAACTGGGTGCTGAAGGACGTGGACTTCACCATCCCCGCCGGCCAGCGCGTCGCCATCGTCGGCGCCACCGGCGCCGGCAAGTCCACGATGATGGCGCTCCTCTCGAGGTTCTACGACGTCCAGCAGGGCGAGATCCTGGTGGACGGCGTGCCGATCCGCGAGCTCCGCCAGCGCTGGCTGCGCCGCCACGTGGGCGTCATGCTCCAGGACCCGTGGGTGGTCTCCGACACCGTCGAGGAGAACATCCGCCTGCGGGACCCCTCGATCACCACGGAGCAGATCCGCATGGCAGCGGAGGCCGTGGGCGCGCACACCTTCATCGAGCGGCTGCCGGAGGGCTACCAGACCGTGCTGGCGGAGCGCGGCGCAAACCTCTCCACCGGCCAGAAGCAACTGATCGCCCTCGCGCGCGTCGCGGCCTTCAACCCGGAGATCGTGCTCGTGATGGACGAAGCGACCGCCAGCATCGACCCGGAGACCGAGGACATCATCCAGCGCGGCCTCAACCGCGTGATGGCGGGCCGCACGGCGATCATCATCGCGCACCGCCTGAACACCATCCGCGCCGTGGACCGCATCATCGTGCTCCACCTTGGCGAGGTCGTGGAGGACGGGACGCACGACGAACTGATCGCGCACGGCGGCATCTACGCGCGGCTGTACGAACTCCAGTACCAGGCGCAGGCCGCCTCGTAGCGTTCGATGCTCACGGCGGAGCCGCGGCACTGACCACCGGGTAGACTCGCCCCAAACTCGACCGGCACCGCATCGAGGAGGAAGCATCATGGAGATCAAGCCGCCAGACGAAGTCGGCCTCTTCGAGGCGCTCTACTCCACCCGCGCGCTACGCCGCTTCAAGCCGGACCCCGTCTCGGACGAGGTGCTCTTCCAGGTCATCGACGCCGCCATCCGCGCCCCTGCGGGCAGCAACCAGCAGGTCTGGCACTTCCTGGTCGTCCGTGACGAGGAGAAGCGCAAGGCCATCGGCGAGGCGTACTGGCAGACCTGGACTTCCTACGGCAAGCAGTACGTCGATGACCCGAGCGCCATCGACCGGCTGCCGCGCCAGATGCGGCTGGTCGTCCGCTCCACGGACCATCTCGCCAGGCACGTCGCCGAGGTGCCGGTGCACCTCTTTATCTGCGGTCCGGCGCAGGCGGCCGGCACCATCTACCCCGCCGTGCAGAACGCCCTGCTCGCGTGTCGCGGTCTCGGCCTCGGCTCCGTGGTCACCGCGTTCCATCGAGGGCACGACGCGACGCTGAAGCCGCTCCTGGGCGTGCCGGACGACGTGACGCTCCATGCCCTGCTGCCCATCGGCTGGCCCGAGGACAAGATCGGCCCCGTGAGCCGGCGCCCCGCGAAGAAGCACGCGAGCCTCGACACCTATGGCCAGCCGTGGCCCTTCGCCGAGGCCCAACCCGACGAGGGCTGGCGCGCCCGCTGGGTGGGCGAGTAGCCCGCGGTCCATGGATGAGGTAAATCGCCTGTCCCGGCAGTAGCCTCCGCGCATGCCCTGGTCCATCCGACGCCACACCCGAGGCCGCCCGCCGCACCCCGACGTGCTCACCCCCGCCGAGTGGCGGGTGCTGGATGGCATCCGGAAGGGTCGCGCGAACCAGGAGATCGCAGACCACCTCGACGTGAGCGTGAACACCGTGCGCACGCACGTCTCCAGCATGCTCGCGAAGTTGGAACTCCCCGATCGGCGTGCCCTCGCGGAGTGGGACGGTAAGCCTGCGCCCGCGACATCGAAGGCCCTCGACCGCTTCGGGCTCATCGCACCCTTCCTCGGACAGTGGGTACGCCTCGCCGCCTCCGGGACGGCGGTCGCGGTCGCCGTCGGAGTGCTGTGGGTTGCCCTCGATGGCGGGCGTGGCGACGCGGGCGGCGCGCCCGAGGCGACGGCTACCGCGAGTGCGACGGAGCCGGGGGAGCGGGAGGCGACGCCGACGGCAGCAGCGACGCCCTACGAGGTCACGTTCGCTCCAGGAGAACCCGTCGATGTGTCGCCAGCCGTGTTGTTCATCGAGCCTGAGACCGGAGCCGTCAGTGCATGGGTCTTTCCGGCGGATGTCGCCGGCGAGTTCGGCGTGGCGCCGGACGGGTCGTTCATCGTGTTCCGCCGTGGCGATCGCATCGACACGCTGAACACAGAGACTGGCGAGGTCCACCCGACCGACCTGGTGGACCTGCCGGTCGAGTATGGGCCGCAGGGTATGGGGTTCATCGGGAACACGGGCGGACTTGTGTCAGTGATGGCCCCTGACGGCGGGCTCGTGGCAGGGTTCGGACAGTGGCGTGCAGCGGACAGGGCCGTCACAGCGGCATGGTCGCCAGACGGCCGCGCTGTCGCGATCAGTCAGAACAAGGACGGCACGAAGGCCAGTCTGGCGATCTGGCGGCTCGGCGAGCCCACGGTCGAGATACCGCCGATGGCCCCGGATGGCCGAGTACAGAACATCGACGTTCCTCAAGACACTCACGTCGCCTTGCGGTGGTCGAACGATGGCAGCCGTCTCGCCTTCCTCGTACGCGGGCACCTCCGCGTCTTCTCGGAGGACGGCGCACTCCTCTGGGAACGCGAAGGCGCCTTCGGCTGGAACCCGCGCTGGTCGCCGGACGATGCGTACATCTACCTGAGTAACGTTGCCGACCACGAGACCGCGGTGGTCCTCACGAGCGAGGGTGAACCAGTCCTCCGGATCCAGGCCGGGTACGCCGGGGGATGCGCCGGCCCGGTCTGGCTCGACGCGCGCACATTTGCCTACGGCGGCTATCGGGTGGACGTCGATGGACAGGTCAGCGAACTACCGCCGGCACCGAGACCTGTACCTGGACCTCGCCTCGCTCGGGGTTGTGCTCGCGCCGAGCGTGGATGGCTTCCACCAACTCCACTTTGGCGTGGACAACTACCGGCTGAGGCTGGACGACGGCCGATACGTGATCAGCACGCCCGAATGGGGGCACGGTGGCTGCGCCGAGGGCGTATCGGGAGGCCTCGACGACGGCCCTCGCATCGAGTTCGCACCCTTCGAGGACTGAGCCCCCTACTGTCCCGTGAACTTCGGCGCGCGCTTCTCCACCCAGGAGGCGCGGGACTCCGCCAGGTCGTGCGGGGCCTTGCGGGCGTAGTCCAGGCCATGCAGTTCGTTGCGGAGCGCGGTCTCGAGGTCCACTGTGAGGTTCCACTGCGTGACGCGCTTGCCGGAGCGGATCGCCATCGGCGGGAGCGAGGCGATCTGGTTCGCCACCTCCAGCGCGCAGTCCAGCAACTGCTCCTCCGGCACCAGCCGGTCCAGCAGGCCGATGCGGTACGCCTCCTCCGCCTCCACGTTGCGGCTGGTGGCGATGAGGTCCATGGCCCTCGAGTAGCCCACGATGCGAGGCAGGAACCACGACATGCCGGAGTCCGGCGAGAGCGAGCGCTCCGCAAACACGGTCTTGAACCGCGACTTCGGCGTGCCAACGCGCATGTCGCAAGCCAGCGCCAGGCTCATCCCGGCCCCGGCCGCCACGCCGTTCACCGCCGCGATGGTCGGCTTGGTCATGCGGTAGAACGCCACGGCCTGCCTCCCCACCCACGAGAGGACGTCCAGCCGCTGCTCCTGTGGCGGCACCTCGTCCGGCGAGGGGCGGCGAGCGCCCGAGAGGTCCGCGCCGGCGCAGAAGCCGCGCCCTGAGCCGGTCACGATCATCACCCGCAGGTCGTCGTCCGCCTCGATCTCGGCACACGCAGCGCGGGTCTCATCCTGTAGGTCTCGGCTCAAGGCGTTCAGCGACTCCGGGCGGTTGAGGGTCACGATGCCCACGTGTCCCTGCCGCTCGAGGATCAAGTTCTCGTACGTCATGTCGTCCCCCCTCAGTCTCGGGCCAACCCCGCGGGAGAATACAACGCCCGCGATAGCCCCGTGTCGCGCCTCGACGCTACACGTCCGCGAGCATCTCCCGCACCCGTCCGAGGCGTTCGATGCTCTTGAGGGCCAGCGCCTGGTCCGGGACCAGGTTGCGCGCGAGCACCTCGTCGTAGCCGTGCTCCGCGAAGGAGCGCAGGCGGCGGGCCACCGTCTCGGCCGAGCCGTAGATCGCGACGCCCGGCGCGAAGCCTCGGTAGCCGCGCTCCAGGATCGGACGGGCGACGCGCTCCGCCTCCTTGTCGGACTCGCCGATGTAGATGTCGCGCCGGACCGCCATCACCGCCGGCTCATCGCGCACGGAGCGGTGTTGCATGAACCGCGTCGCCAGCACTGCCGCGTCCTCCAGCGACGCTCCCGGCGGCGCCAGCCACCCATCACCGAGGCGTGCCGCGCGTTCGAGGGCTGCGTCGGCCTCGCCGCCGATCCACACCTCAACGCCCTCGGGCGGCAGCGGGGCGATGCGGGCGTCCGTGAACGAGAAGCGGCGCGAGCCGCTCACCGTCTCGCCCGCCCACAGGCGCCGCATGATGTCGAGCGACTCCTCGAACATCGAGGGCCGGAAGCGAGGGTCGACGCCCATGCCGGTGAACTGCTGATCGGCGGGGCCAACGGCGCATTGCATGATGAAGCGCCCGTCGTGCATCGAGGCCAGCGTGCCGATCTGCTCCGCGAGCAGGACGGGGTGCCAGAGCGGCAGCAGGAAGAGGCAGCCCGCCGGGCGCCCCTGCCACTCCGCGAGCAGGCGGCCCATGATGGGCACGTTCTGGTAGTACTTGCCAGGCCCGGTGACATGGTGGTCGCCCACGAACAGCGAGTCGAGGTCCGCATCCCGCGCCGCCGCTGCCCGCTCCACCATCCATCGAGCGCCCTCGCGCGCGTCGTCCACGCGATGCGAGCTCGACAACGACATCCCCACGCGCATGCGGACCTCCTCGAGGCGCCCCGGCTCCCTCCAGGCGGAGAGGGGCGCGGAAGGCGCCAGTGTAGAGGGCAGGCCTCGCGCGGATGCGTACAATCCGCATGCGTTTCTCGCCGTGTGAACTATCAGCGAGGGGCGCAGGCTGGAGGCGGAGGGATGCCAGTCAAGCAGACAGTCGCGCGCCTGGTGCGGCCGGTGGTGATGCGGGGACTCCTCGCGAAGGAACGCGTCAAGACCGGCGTCACCTTCAACCCGCTCTCGCGCGAGTGGCGGGAGGACCCCGTCCCCCTCTTCCAGCGCCTGCGCGAGAAGGACCCAGTCCACTACTCGGAACTGCTGCGCGGCTACGTGGTCTCCCGCCACGAGGACGTGGACGCCATCTTGCGCGACCACCAGCGCTTCTCGAACGACCCTCGACGCGGCCCGAACGCCGAGGTGCTCGAGTCGCTCGAGGTGACGCAGAGCATGCTCAACCTCGACCCGCCGGACCACACCCGCATGCGCTCCCTGGTCACGCAGGCCTTCACCCCTCGCACCATCGAGGGCTGGCGCGAGCGCGTCGAGGGTGTCATCGACGACCTCTTCGCGCAGATCGGCGAGGCGGCGGAGTTCGACCTCATGGAGCGGATCGCCGTCCCCCTGCCGGTAGTGGTGATCGCGGAGATCCTCGGCGTGCCGGCCACCGACCTGCCGAAGTTCAAGGTCTGGTCGGACGCCATCGCGAAGACCCTGGAGCCCTCCATGACCGTGGAGGACGGCGGCCGCGCCCAGCGTTCGCGCCAGGAACTGGCCGAGTACTTCAGCGCCATCATCGAGGAGCGCCGAGCGGAGCCGCGCGACGACCTCATCACCTCGCTGGTACGGGCGGAGGAGGCCGGCGACCGGCTGACGCACGACGAACTGATCGCCACGCTGGTGCTGCTGCTGGTGGCCGGCAACGAGACCACCACCAACCTCATCGGCAACGGCACGCTCGCGCTCCTCGAACATCCCGAGCAACTGCGATGGCTGCGCGAGCACCCGGAGCAGGTGGAAGCGGCCGTGGAGGAACTGCTGCGCTTCGACAGCCCGGTGCAGATCAACGGGCGCACCACGCTGGTGGAGGTGGAGGTGGGCGGCAAGCGCATCCCGCCCAGGACGCAGGTCGTCCTCCTGCAGGGCGCGGCCAACCACGACTCCGAGCGCTGGGAACGCCCCGGCGACCTGGACCTCTCGCGGGGCGACAAGGGGCACGTCGCCTTCGGCCGCGGCATCCACTACTGCGTGGGGGCGCCCCTCGCACGGATGGAGGCGCAGATGCTGTTCCCGCGCATGCTCGCCCGCTGGCCGAACCTGCGCCTCGCCGGGGACGCGGCGTTCCGGCCGAACGTGGTGCTGCGCGGCCTGGACCACCTCCACGTGCGCGTCGACTAACCTGTAGGCGCACCGCACACCGAGGACTGGAGGCCTACCGCATGTGCCGTTCGATCAAGCGCCTGCGCCCCACGAAGGGCAGCGACACCCCTCCCCCCCCCCCCGAGGAGATCGAGGCGGCCGCCCTCCAGTTCGTGCGCAAGGTGAGCGGCTTCCAGAAGCCCGCCGCCCACAACCAGGAGGTCTTCGAGGCTGCTGTGGCGGACATCTCCGCCACCACCCAGCGCCTGCTCGCCACCCTCGAACTGCGGTAGCACCAGAGGCTCCCCCCCGGCCCGTCCGCCCTTCGACAGGCTCAGGACGAACGGGTGGTCCACGCGCCCGCTACCCTTCCGCCGTGGAGTGGCTCACCGATCCCTTCGGCCCGAACGCCCTCGACTGGGCGGAGCACCTCGAGTGGGCGCTCCTGCCGGTCCGTCTCACCGTCGGCTACGTTATGTTCGATTCTGGTCGCGGCAAGTGGGCGCGAGGGATCACAAACACCGGCAACTGGTTCCGCGACCTCGGCTTCCCTGCCCCGCAGGCGCTCGCCCGGTTCGTCGCCACGGTTGAGGTCGTCGGAGGCGCACTGATCTTCGTCGGCCTCTTCGTGCACTACGCCGCGGCGGTGATCGCGGTGAATATGACTGTGGCGGCGTGGACGCAGAGGTACAAACTGAACGCCCCGTTCCAGGGCGGCGATGTCCAGGGCTACGAGTTGGACGTCCTCCTGGTCGCGGCCGCGCTCACGCTCGCCCTCGGCGGCGCCGGCCCCGCTTCGCTCGATGCCCTGTGGCGATGAATCTGTGGCGATGAAGATGCCCGAGGCGCGCTAGTCCGCGGGCAACGGCTCCGGCCGCCGCGAGACGCCGAGGCGTTCCATCACCCGCTCGAACGTCGCGTAGTCCTGCGCGCCGACGATCGCGTACTGGTCGTTCAGGATGAACGTGGGGATGCCCTGCACGCCGATGGCGTACGAGTGCTCGATGCCCCGGTCGACCTCGTCGCGGTGGGTGCCCTCCGCGAGCGCGGTGCGCATCGCGTCGGCGTCGAGGCCCACCGAGGCCGCGTGCTTCGCGAGCACCTCGGCGTCCATGAGGTCCTCGAAGTCCGTGAAATACGCCTTGAAGAGCGCACGGTGGTAGGCGATCACGGTGCGCGTGTCGCCGTTCTGGTGCGCGAACTCGGACGCCTGCAGGGCCAGGTGTGTGTGCGGCGTGAACGTCCGGCCCCGACGGAAGTCGATGCCTAGCGCCTCGCCTCGCAACTCCAGGTCTGACTTCGGCGCGTCCGGCGAGGACTGCGGCTTCCGGGTGCGCCCCTCCGGCGGGACGGTGGGGTCCAGGAAGAACGGCGCCCAGTCCAGCGTGAAGTCCCACTCTCGCCACAGCCGGTCGATCGTCTCGAGGCCCACGTAACACCACGGGCAGATGAAGTCCGAGACAACGGTGATCTTGAGGCCCGTGGCGGCGTTGGCCGCGTCCTGGATGGTGGTCATACCCGCAGTGTAGGACGAAGCATCGAGGCCGGTCAGGACGCCGAGGCGGTGACCCCGCTCGCGAGGCGTCCCGCCTGCTTCGAGGTGATGTGCCCCGCCTCCGCCAGCCACCGCACTGTGTCCGCGATCGTCTCCTCCGGTGCCCGAGGCGCGAAGCCCAGGACTCGGGACGCCTCGCTGCTGTCGACGCTCGGTAGCGAGGCGACCTCGCGGACGGCGCTGCCCCGCAACGGGAGCGTCCACGGGATGCGCGGTTGCACCGCATCGGCGAGCCGCCCAGCGCCGAGCGCCATCGCGTTGGGGACGCGGATGAACGGCAGCCGCCGTCCCGTCGCTGCCGCGAGCCGGGACAGGAGCCCGGCGAGGTCATCCTCGAAGGCCGTCACCGTGTAGGAAGCCGGCGGCGTGCCTTCCTCGACGGCGCGGGCGATCACCACGGCCAGGTCACGGACATCGACCAGCGGAACCTTCGTGCGCCTCGGGACCAGCGGTAGGTTCCCTTGCAACGCCCAGCGCACCTGCTCGTTGATCTCGCTCAGGTACGGGTCGATCGGCCCGGTCACGCCGCCCGGCATGATCGACACGATCGGTGCGCCCTCCTGGCGCAGCCGGCGCGCCACAGCCTCCGCGCCCGCCTTCGAGCGCGTGTAGTCGTCCACCCCGGCGCCGAGGGCTGACGCGCCCGTCACCGGCTCGTGCTCCGCCGGGACGAGCGCCGCGATGCTGGAGACGTAGACGATGTGCTGGAGCCCTCCACGCGCCGCCTCGCCGAGCACGAGTTCGGTGCTCGCGACATTCGTGTGTCGGATCGCGCCTGAGTCCCGCGCGTCCAGCGAGAACACCGAGGCCGCGTGCACGACAGCATCGACGCCCTCGAGTAGCCGCCCCACGGCATGAGCGTCCGTCGCGTCCCCGATGACGAGGTCGCTCGGCGGATCGACCCCGAGGGCGGCCAGGTTCTGCGCCCGCGCGGCATCGCGGACCAGCAGGCGCACCTCGTGGCCGTCGGTCAGCAGCCGCGCGACCGCGTGGGAGCCGACGAACCCCGTGCCTCCCGTGACAGCAACGAGCATGGCGCACCTCCTCGAACCCCTGCCCCTTGCGAGGGGGCACGAAGCGTACTCCGCTCCACAACGCCTGTGGTTGAGCGACGGGACCAGGTGTCCTCGGTAGCCCTCGACGGGTGGCACTACACTCACGCCGCTGACGGAGGAGAGGGCCATGGCAGACCCGCAGTTTGAGAACCTGCTGATCGACCGCGTGGGGACGGACGACCGCATCGCGCGGATCACTCTCAACCGGCCGGAGAAGATGAACGCGCTCTCCCAGGAGTTGCTCTTCGAGTTCCGGGAGGCGCTGGAGTACCTGGAGGCGGACGACTCGGCGCGCGTCATCATCGTGCGCGGCGCCGGCCGCACCTTCAGCGCGGGCTACGACCTCACACCGCCGCAGCGCACCGGCGCGGACGCGGTGGTCCGCCAGTTCCGTACGCAGGACGACGAAGGCCGCCGCCTCTGGCAGGGCATCCGAGGTGGCATGCAGCGCATCACCAACATCCACATGTACTTCTGGAACCTGCAGAAGGTGACCATCGCGCAGGTCCACGGCTATGCCATTGCCGGCGGCTGCGAACTCTCGATGATGG
Source organism: uncultured Dehalococcoidaceae bacterium (assembly GCA_964439675.1). Taxonomy (GTDB): domain Bacteria; phylum Chloroflexota; class Dehalococcoidia; order UBA2979; family UBA2979; genus W-Chloroflexi-9. The sequence goes on along the minus strand of CAYTRA010000046.1, from coordinate 315 downwards.
CCGACCTGGTGGTGTGCGCGGAGGACGCGAAGTTCGGGCATCCCGGCCTGCGGTTCGCGGGGACGCGCACGTCGATGATCCTGCCGTTGCTGATCCCCATGCGGAAGGCAAAGGAACTGTTCTACACGGGCGACAACATCAGCGGGACACAGGCGGCGGACATGGGCCTCGTCAACCGCGCCGTCCCCGTCGACCGGCTGGAGGAGGAGACCATCGCGCTGGCGGACCGCATCGCGATCCTGCCGGCTGACCACCTGGCAATGCTGAAGGTCCACATGAACCGCTTCCACGAGAACATGGGCATCTACTCCAGCG